>CADBQT010000146.1 GCA_902796875.1 uncultured Eubacteriales bacterium | reverse complement strand
TCATTTCGGATCATGTTCGATCAATTACTGTCTTTCTTCCCAATCTGCTGAAACCCGGTCAGTAAAACAATCCGTCAATCCGTCCTACGCACTTTTCCAAGTGGTGCGATCAGACGAATATCACTGTTTTACTGATAAAAACTTTTGTTCCACCTCTGGTTGTCAATAAAAAGAAAGGATCCAGAGCAGAATAGAGACCCAGTGAATCATATTTACTGACTGTGAGACTTGGAGGTGCCGGTAAAAAGCAGTAAATAACGGAACCTTACTGACTTCAGCTCGGGGCGGAGAAGCATTTGACAGTATAAACGAGAAAGTTACTGACAGACTATCATCTACAAGCGAAAAGAAGCAGTAATTAGGGGGTTCTTCGACAACCCTCCTTCCCTCCGTATCCGGGAACAGAAAAACCCTGCGCAGATGGTGCGCAGGGTTTGTTTCTTCTATTCCGGTTCAGATCTTTCGGATCAGACCATGCCCCGGTTGACGATCTCCGTCAGAACGAAGGACGCCACGTCCTCGGCATACTTGTGGGGGCCGAAGCCTGCATCGTATCCCAGTTCCTGAGCCAGTTCGTGGCTGATCCTGGGACCGCCGCAGACCAGGATGACCTTGTCACGCATGCCTTCCGCTTCCAGAAGCTCGACCATGTTGGTCAGGTTCTGGATGTGGATGTCCTTCTGGGTGACGGTCTGGGAAACCAGGATCGCGTCGGCGCCGACTTCCTTTGCCTTTGCGATCAGGACTTCATTGGGGACCTGGCTGCCCATGTTGTAGGCCTCCACTCCCTCGTACCGCTCCAGACCGAAGTGGCCGTGGAAACCCTTCATGTTCATGATGGCGTCGATGCCCACGGTGTGCGCGTCGGTACCCGTGGAAGCACCCACGATGACCACCGGCCGGCGGATGTTTTCTTTGATGTACTCGGCGCATTCCAGACGGTCCATCACGTCCACCTCGACCTTGGCCACCTTGATGGTGGTGTAGTCCACGGTGTGCTGGAGCTTGCCGTACAGTACGAAGAAGGTATACCCTTCGGTCATGCTCTTGGAGTAGACCACGTTGGGCTCATCCAGTCCCATCTGCTTGGCCAGAAGTCTGGCCGCTTCATCCGCTTCATCCCCGTAGGGCACCGGCAGGGTGAAGGCTACTTCCGTCATTCCGTCGTTAAGAGTATCTCCGTAGGGTTTAACTTTGGTCAGATCGACCTGGGCTACTGCCGTATTCATGCATTGTTCTGCCATTATTTCGCACCTCCTAACATGAGCGGAATGAAGGGATTGAAGTAATCCTCATCCTTGACGCAAACGCCTTCCAGTCCTTTGCCTCCGTCTCTGGGCCGCTTGACTCCGCCGAACTTACCCTGTTCGATGGTGGAGAAGAGGCCTTCCTCGACGATCTCGCCAAGCAGCGCGTCTGCCTTGTCCAGAACGCCCTGAGCTCTCGACTGAATGATCCCGCCTTCCTTGAAGTACACTTCCGAACCGATGTCCCGCATGTTGTTGAAGATGTACTGGGCGTTCTCAATGGAGAGGTAACGGTCGTGCATATGGGGCGTGTGGATCGCCTCGGTCAGCATGCCCAGCAGCTGGAGGGACTGGCCCGACCAGATGGCGATCATGTTGAACAGCGCATCCTGCACATTACCCTTGAAGATGTTACCGGTCATGTACTTGGTGGGCGGCATGTACTTCAGCGGCGCATTGGGGAAGATCTCCCGGGCCATGATGGCCTGAGAGAGCTCATAGAGGAATCCGTTTTCGATGTCCGGATCCATCTCGAATGCGTGGCCCAGACCCATCTGCTCTTCCCGGACGTTGGCCAGCACGGCGAACTGCTCATTGATGAACTGGGAGGCCAGCACCGTGTGGGCATTCTCGTAGGCGTCGTCCGTGGTCAGATAGTTGTCCTCGCCGGAGTTGAAGATGATGTCGCAGTATCCGATGATGACACGGGAGAAATACTGGTCGACCAGGGTTCTCTGCATGTTGATGTCCCGGAAGAGGATGCCGTAGATGGCGTCGTTGAGCATGACGTCCAGACGCTCCATAGCGCCCATAGCGGCGATCTCGGGCATACACATTCCGGAGGAGTAGTTGCAAAGGCGGATGTAGCGGCCGACTTCCTCGCCCACTTCGTCCAGAGCCTTTCTCATGATCCGGAAGTTCTCCTGGGTGGCGTAGGTGCCGCCGAAGCCTT
>CADBQT010000145.1 GCA_902796875.1 uncultured Eubacteriales bacterium | reverse complement strand
GGTGGTCTACGGACCCATGCAGGTGGAAGCCCAGATCGACCAGAACACGGAGATCTCCAAGGAATTCTCCCTGTGGGATTCCTCCGGTTCCAAGTACAGCCGGGGCAACCTGTTCGTGATCCCCATCGAGAACTCCCTCCTCTACGTGGAGCCGGTATATCTGGAAGCGACCAACTCCAGTATTCCGGAAGTCAAGCGGGTCATCGTCGCCTACGGTGATGAGATCGCTTACAAGGCCACGCTGGCGGAGGCCCTCAACGACCTCTTCGGTGAAGGAAGCGCCCACGAAAGCAAAGGCAGCGAAGACGCCGATAAGGGAGACAAGGATAAGAAGGCCGATGAGCCTCTGAGCCAGGCCGAGCTGATCGAGAAGGCTCAGGCGGCTTACGACAATGCCCAGGATGCCCTCAAGGAAGGCAAATGGGATAAATACGGTCAGTACATGGATGAGCTCGAGAAGACCCTGGGCGAGCTGTCCAAGTGAGATCGGACAGTAAGATGATTTGAACAGAACATTCCCGGAGGGTCTTCGGGAATGTTCTTCGTTAAACGAAGAGAAGAAGGCTATGCTTAATTACGATTTCAGCAAAATGCTGTTCAAGATCCCGGCGGACCGCCACGGGGAAGAGGAGATCCGCAAGACCCTCCTCGCCCACCCGGAGATCAAGTTCATCTCCCTTGTGGGGATCGACATCGGCGGCCACGACACGGACGAGAAGATCCCGGTCAGGGAATTCCTCAAGGACATTCGCAAATTCCTGAAGGAAGGTGTCCAGACCGACGGATCCAGTGTCGTGCTGCCCAAGATCGCCCGGCTGAACAACGCCAAGGTGGACATCATCCCCGACACCACGGTCCACTGGTTCGTGGATCACAACTTCAGCTATCCCGACCCGGAGACCGGGCTTCCCGTGGGGACCCTGCGGATCCCATCCTCTCTGGTCCACGACGACGATGAGGGGGTCGGCTCCCGGGTCATCTTAAGGGACGCCATCCGCAACTTCAAGAAAGACCTTCTCCAGCTCATGGAGGAGAACCCCTATGTCTTCGATCATCTGGACATCGAAAGCCGTGAGGAGATCGATGAGATCGTCATCACCGCAGCCACGGAGCTGGAATTCTGGGTGAGGACGCCGGATGACGACGCAGACCGTGAACAGCTTTCCACGGCGCAGCTCCTGAAGGAACAGTACTGGAAGCGGACCACCGGCCCGGTGCGGACCGCCCTGGAAGAGGTCATGCTCATTCTGGAGCAGTACGGCTTCGACATGGAGATGGGCCACAAGGAAGTGGGCGGCGTCAAGGCCAAACTGGAGAACTCCGGCAACTATGACCACGTCATGGAGCAGCTGGAGATCGACTGGAAATACTCGTCGGCCATCCAGGCGGCGGATAACGAGAACCACATCAAGTACGTGGTCCGGGACATCTTCCGGATGTACGGACTGGAGGTCACTTTTATGGCCAAGCCTATCGAAGGCGTGGCCGGAAGCGGTGAGCATACCCACATGGGCGTGGCGGCCAGACTGAAGGACGGCCGGATGGTGAACCTTTTCGCTCCCTCGGAAGGGGAGAATCAGTTCATGAGTCCGGTGGGCTTCGGCGCCCTCATGGGCCTTCTGAAGAACTACGATGTGATCAATCCTTTCGTCAGTTCCACCAACGACGCCTTGAACCGGCTGAAGCCGGGCTATGAAGCGCCGGTGTGCACCGTGACCTCTCTGGGGCACACCACGGATCTGCCTTCCAGAAACCGGACGGTCCTGGTGGGTCTGGTCCGGGAGACGGGAAACCCCCTGGCCACCCGTTTCGAGCTTCGGTCCCCCAACCCGAAGAGCAACACCTACCTGGTGCTGGCCGCGTCCTACATGGCCATGCTGGACGGGATCAAGGCGGCCCTGGAGGCGGGCAAGAAGCCTGAGGATCTGGAGAAATCTATCTCCAAGGAAGCCGGCGACGAAGACTTCTACCTGGAGACGGAGCGGATGTACCGGTCCGAGCGGGACGTCTTCGACGAGTATACCGAAGAAGAGCGGGATCGCTACTTCGGCCGGGCCCCCAGGACGGTCTGGGAGAACATCCAGGCTTTCGACCGGTATCCGGAGAAGCTGGAGATCTTCAAGGCCGACGACGTGATGACGGACACCACCCTGGCTTCCTATCGTGAAGCGGTGACCTCCCAGTGGGAGACGGAGCTTCGGGGCCGGATCATCCCCGAGACCATGGACGTTCTCCGGGACTGCTCCAAAGCCCACGATGACGAGGATGCGGTGGACTACGACCGGAGAGGCTGGGAGCAGATCTCCCGATTGCGGGACTATCTGGGCAGGAACACCCTGGAGCAGTCCTGTCTTCTGACCCGGATCGCCGACGCTCTGGAGGCGAAGGACTACGAGATGGCATCGATGCTGCTCACGGAAATGCAGACGGAGGTCGAGCGGCTGATCGAGCTGTACCTGAACTACAAGAAGAATCTGTTTTAGATGCAGGCCCGCGGGACCCGCGGGAGCTTAAAGGATAATTTGGAGGAAAGACATGCTGGATATCAAGAGAATCAGAGAAGATTTTGACGGTGTGAAAGCTGCGGTGGAGCGCCGGGGCAATGGTGACTTCGGGCTGACCGAGGTGCGGGATCTGGACGTCAGACGCCGGGAACTCCTGGCCGAGGTGGAACAGATGAAGAACCGCCAGAAGACCTCCTCCAAGCAGATCCCCGTCCTGAAAAAAGAGGGGAAGGACACCACCGAGCTCATGGCGGAGATGAAAAAACTCAGCGATGACATCAAGGCCCTGGACAGCCAGGTGGCCGAGGTGGAGGAAAAACTGAGAAACACCCTGCTGGGGATCCCCAACACCCCCTATAAGGAGGTTCAGGAAGGCGCGGACGACAGCGACAACGAAGAACTGCGCCGCTGGGGCGAGCCCTCCGACCCGGGATTCGAGCAGAAGGCTCACTGGGATATCGGAGAAGCCCTGGACATTCTGGACTTCGAGCGGGCGGCCAAGATCGCCGGCACCCGGTTCACGGTTTACAAAGGCCTGGGCGCCCGTCTGGAGAGAGCGGTGATCAACTTCATGCTGAATCTCCACACGGAGGAACACGGATACACGGAGATCCTTCCCCCCTTCATGGTCAACCGTATGGCCATGACCGGCACGGGCCAGCTGCCTAAGTTCGAAGAGGATATGTTCTACATTCCCCAGAAGGACTTCTTCCTGGTGCCCACGGCGGAAGTGCCCGTCACCAACCTTCTGGACAATGAGATCCTGTCGGCAGAGGACCTGCCCATCTACTATACGGCCTACACCCCCTGCTTCAGAGCCGAAGCGGGATCCGCAGGTCGGGATACCCGGGGACTGATCCGTCAGCACCAGTTCAACAAGGTGGAGATGGTCAAGTTCACCACCCCGGAGACTTCCTACGATGAGCTGGAGTCCCTGACAGCCAACGCCGAAGAGGTGCTGCAGAAGCTGAACATCCCCTACCGGGTGGTCCGCCTTTCCACGGGAGACCTGGGATTCTCCTCCGCCATGACCTACGATGTGGAGGTCTGGATGCCCAGCTACGGCCGGTACGTGGAGATCTCCTCCTGCAGTAACTTCGAGAGCTTCCAGGCCCGCCGGGCCAACATCCGGTTCCGTCCGGAAGAGAAGGCCAAACCGGAGTTCGTCCACACCCTCAACGGGTCCGGACTGGCTGTGGGCCGGACCGTGGCGGCCATCCTGGAGAACTACCAGCAGGCCGACGGATCCGTGGTCATCCCCGAGGCTCTGGTCCCCTACATGGGCGTGGAGAAGATCGAAAAGAAGTAATCTTCTAGAATCTTCCAGTCGAGGAACAATATAACTGGAAGAAATTAACGTTGAAAAATCAACGTTTCCGGGTTTTCATGCGGTCGTTTATATAGTAAAATGTACCCGTTAGTTGTAACATAGGAAAACAAGAGGCAATGTCGTTAATTAGAAATCACAAGCACATTTGTATTGCCC
>CADBQT010000144.1 GCA_902796875.1 uncultured Eubacteriales bacterium | reverse complement strand
GAACCTGGCGAATCCGGCGAATCCTGGCGAACCCGTAGATCCTGGCGAACCCGGCGAACCGCGCTCCCTGCCCCCGTGGGAAATGTTTTGTGTTCGGCGGGGAGTTCGGGTAAAATGAGTGCAAAGGCGGGGGCCGCTGCGATAACGCGAAGGCGGGGGCCGCTGCGATACCGCAAAGGCAGAGGCTGCCACGGGAGAATCGACATGAACGAAATGAAACAGATCTGTGAAGAATTTTTACGGGAATCCATGGACTTTAACGATGTGCCGGGACTGGCAATCGGCGTCATGGCAGGAGACGAGACCTGGACGGGAACCGCCGGCGTGCGGGACGTGACCACGAAAGACCCCTTAAACCCCGGGGACGTGTTTCACTGCGCCTCCGTCTCCAAGCTGTTCACTTCCCTCGCCATCATGAAACTGGTCGACGGCGGATATCTGGATACGGAGGACCGGCTGGCGGACATCCTGCCGGACCTGGATCTGAAGGACCCCCGCTGGGAGAAGATCCGGCTGGGCCAGATGCTGTCCCACATGTCCGGGATGGACGATCTGGAGGACTACCACTGGGAGGAGGCCCTCACGGGTGAGGATGCCCTTCGGGACTACGTGTATTCCGACGAAGTACGGCAGTTGCCTTTGCTCTGGGCTCCGGGAGAAGGGGAGTTTTCCTACAGCAACGTGGCCTACGAAATGCTGGGGTACATCGTCTCTCTATACTCGAAAGATTTCACCGGGGGAGAGCAGCTTTCCTACGAGGATTTCGTGAAGCGGTTTTTGATGGAGCCTGCCGGGATGAGTGAGTCCACCATGAAGACCTTTGCCCGTTTCGGCGTTCGGGATGGAGAGGATTGCCCTTTGATCACGGAAGCCATTCGGGAGAAAAACCGGGAAGAGGATCCGGATTGGAAGCCCATGGCCCTGCCTCACGAAAAGCGGGAGGACAGGGACATCGTGCCGGTGAAATACTACCCCTACACCAGGGCCCACGGACCGAGCTCCACGTTGACGTCTACGCTCTCCGATCTTCTTCGTTGGGGGAAGGCCATCCTGGAGAGCATGGAGGATCCGGAAGGTCCGTTGAAACTATCCGGAGCATGCTGGGAGAAGATCCTGGGTGAGTACGCCCAGGTGCCCAAAAACAAAGAGCGGATGGGACTGGGCTTTTTCAGGCGTCGTCAGGAAGGGGCCTGGCTCATGGGACACGAAGGAACGGATGACGGATTCCGGTCCAGCTTTTGGGTCTGCCCGGAGAGGAAGACGGTCACCGTGGTGCTGAGCAACCTTTCCAAGGCGCCGGTAAAAAAGATCAATAAGAAACTGTTCACACGCCTGACAGAAGGAGGGGTCGTGATGGAGGAGTGCCCCCCGACGGAGGAATAAGCTCCAGGCAGGATATTGACAAACGGACCGATCAGGTCTACTATATCTGCAGACAAAAGAATCAAGACATGATCTTCAGGGCAGGGTGAAATTCCCGACCGGCGGTAAAGTCCGCGAGCGCGATGCGCATGATCCGGTGCGATTCCGGAACCGACAGTACAGTCTGGATGGGAGAAGATATTTTTTTCCGCAATGATTTATTTGGGCCCTGTTTGTGCAGGGCCTTTTGTATGTGCAGGAAGAGGATGGAGATGAACGACCGGGACAGAGAATATATGCGGCGGGCGATCGGACTGGCCCTTCAGGGAGAAGGATGGGTGCATCCAAATCCTTTGGTTGGCGCGGTCATCGTCTCCGGTGACCGGATCATCGGAGAGGGGTATCACCGGAAATACGGTGAGCTCCATGCGGAGAGAAACGCCATCGCCAGCCTGACGGAACCGGCAAAGGGAGCGACCATGTACGTCACCCTGGAGCCCTGCTGTCACTACGGGAAGACGCCGCCCTGCACTGAGGCCATCATCGAAAACGAGATCGGCCGGGTGGTCATCGGCTCCAGAGACCCTAACCCGAAAGTGGCGGGCAAGGGTGCCGAGATCCTGCGCCAGGCTGGCGTGGAGGTCGTGGAGGACTTTCTCCGTGAGGAGTGCGATGCCATCAACGACATCTTCTTCCATTATATTACGACGAAAAGACCCTACGTGATCATGAAGTACGCCATGACGGCGGACGGAAAGATCGCCACCAAGACGGGCAAGTCCAAGTGGATCACCGGCGAGGCGGCAAGAGGCGAAGTCCAGAAGCTGCGGAACCGGTGCATGGGCATCATGGCCGGCATCGGCACCGTGCTCCAGGACGACCCTGAGCTCACCTGCCGGCTGGAAGGGGGCAGATCTCCGGTGAGGATCATCTGCGACAGCAGGCTCCGGATCCCGGAGGAGGCTCAGATCGTGAAGACGGCGGGAGAATACGAGACCATCCTCGCCTGCGCCCTGCCGGAGTGGCAGAAAGGAGAGATGGGGCCGGATGACCTTCCGAAGGAGGGCGACCAGACGGCCAAAGCCCACCGGCTGATCCGGGCCGGGGTGAAACTGGTCAACCTGCCCCAGGCCGGAGAGTCCGGAAATGGTGACTCAAGGGCCGTGGACCTTCCCCGCCTGATGGACCACATGGGCGAGCGGGGGATCGACAGCATCCTCCTGGAGGGAGGCGGCCGGCTCAACGACAGTGCCCTTCGGGCGGGTCTGATCCACGAGGTACATGCCTTTGTTGCGCCGAAGATCTTCGGTGGCACCGCCAGGTCTCCGGTAGAGGGAGAAGGGGTGGAAGAGGTAGACCAGGGTCTGGCCATGAAGCTGATCGAAGCGGAACCCATCGGAGAAGACATTCGGCTCATCTATCGGGTGGACCGAAATGATGATCCGGAAGAGAGGTAGAAATGTTTACAGGAATCATTGAAGAGACGGGCATCATCCGGGCCATCGGGGCTTCGGGGACGTCCGGAGAGATCGCCATCCGGGCAAGCAAAGTCCTGGAGGGGACCAGGATCGGAGACAGCATCGCGGTCAACGGCATCTGTCTGACGGTGACCAGCATGAGCCATGACGGATTCACCGCCGACGTCATGCCGGAGACCATCCGGAGAAGCAGCCTGAAGAACGCGTCCTCCGGGGATGCGGTCAACCTGGAGAGAGCCATGGCGGCGGACGGCCGCTTCGGAGGACACATCGTCTCCGGCCACATCGACGGGATCGGCCGGATCGCCTCGAAAAAAACGGAGGAAAATGCGGTGTGGGTCAGGATCACCGCCAGCCGGGAGATCCTTCGCCTTATCGTCGAAAAAGGATCCATCACCATCGACGGAATCAGCCTGACGGTGGCCCAGGTCGACGGCGACGGATTCAGCGTCTCCATCATTCCCCACACGGGATCGGAGACCACCCTGCTGAAACGGCGGGAAGGAGAGATCGTCAACCTGGAGACGGACATTATCGGCAAGTACGTGGAAAAGCTGATGATGGAAAGAGAAGGCATCGGAAAGCATGAGCAGACCGTGGACGACGGCCAGGGCCGGGTGACCATGGAGATGCTGGAGCTTTTGCGATAGATCAGAAAAGGAGCAGATGAACATGAGCGAAGAAAGGTACGAATACAACACCATCGAAGAAGCGGTGGAAGCTCTGAGAAACGGGGAGATCATTCTGGTCACCGACGACCCGGATCGGGAGAACGAGGGGGACATGATCTGCGCTGCCGAGTTCGCCACCCGGGAGAACATCAACTTCATGGCCAGTCAGGCCAAGGGGCTGATCTGCACTCCCATGAGCGCGGAGGTGGCGGCCAAGCTGGGCCTTCCCCCTATGGTGGCGGAGAACACGGACAATCACGAGACCGCCTTCACCGTTTCCATCGACCACATCGATACCACCACCGGGATCTCGGCGGAGGAGCGGTCCTATACCATGATGAAGTGTGTGGACGAGGACGCCCGCCCGGGAGACTTCCGGCGGCCGGGACACGTCTTTCCCCTCATTGCCCGGTACGGCGGCGTGCTGGTGAGAAACGGCCACACGGAGGCAACGGTGGACCTTCTCCGGCTGGCGGGGATGAACCAGTGCGGCGTGTGCTGCGAGATCATGGACGATGACGGGACCATGATGCGGACCCCGGGCCTTTGGGAGATGGCGAAGAAATACAACATGAAGTTCATCACCATCAAGGCTCTCCAGGACTACATCCGAGTCCACGAGAAGCATGTGGTCTGTGAAGCAAAGGCAAAGATGCCTACGAAGCACGGGGAGTTCGACATGTACGGCTACGTCAACGACATTACCGGTGAGCATCACGTGGCCCTGGTCAAGGGAGACATCGGCGACGGGGAAAACGTCCTCTGCCGGGTCCACTCCGAGTGCCTGACGGGAGACACCTTCGGATCCATGCGGTGCGACTGCGGCCTCCAGCTTCAGACCTCCATGGACATGGTGGAAAAGGAAGGCCGGGGGATCATCCTCTACATGCGCCAGGAAGGCCGGGGCATCGGCCTGATCAACAAGATCAAAGCCTACAAGCTCCAGGAGATGGGGCTGGACACGGTGGAAGCCAACATCGAACTGGGTTTTGCGGCGGACCTGCGGGAATACTGGGTCGGAGCACAGATCTTAAGAGACCTGGGCGCACGGTCTTTAAGACTTCTGACCAACAACCCGGACAAGGTCTACGGACTGGAGGAGTTCGCTCTGGAGATCACCGAGCGGGTCCCCATCGAGATCGAGCCTCAGCAGTTCGACCGCAAGTACCTTTCTACGAAGAAGACCAAGATGGGTCACATCCTGGAGAAGGTCTGATAAAGGAATAAGTGAAGAAAGTCGACAAGGCTATAAGGAAGGAGAAAAGAAAATGAAGGAAATCAATGTGATCAACGGATACGTCGTCGCGCCGGAGGGCATGAAGGTTGCGGTCATCGCGTCCCGTTTCAATGAGATCATCACCGGCAAGCTCCTGGACGGAGCGGTGGACGGACTGGTCCGCCACGGTGTGGAGGAAGACAACATCACGGCCATCTGGGTGCCCGGCGCTTTCGAGATCCCCGCGATCGCCGCAAAGGCAGCGGAGTCCGGCAAGTACGACGCCGTCATCTGCGTCGGCGTGGTGATCCGCGGCCAGACGACCCACTACGACTACGTCTGCAATGAAGCGGCCAAGGGGATCGCTCAGGTGGGACTGAAGACGGGCATCCCGGTGATGTTCGGCATCGTCACCACGGAAAACATCGACCAGGCCATCGCCCGCGCCGGATCCAAGGCGGGGAACAAAGGCTACGACTGCGCTCTGGGCGCCAT
>CADBQT010000143.1 GCA_902796875.1 uncultured Eubacteriales bacterium | reverse complement strand
TTACAGAAAAACGAGGAAAGGGGGCGCCAGCCCTATGGGAACAGAGAATTCCGAACGCCGGAAGATCGAACAGCTGACTGCGGACCTACAGTCCATCTACGCGGACTACGGGTATTCCCAGTTCAGGATCCGGAAATTCGAGGAATATGAACTGTATGTCAGGAACAAGGACTTCCTGGATTCCGTTAACATAATCACTTTTACGGACACCAACGGGAAGCTGATGGCCTTGAAGCCTGACGTGACCTTGAGCATCGTGAAAAACAGCCGGGACGTGCCCGGAACGGTGCAAAAGGTCTATTACAACGAGAATATCTACCGGGTCTCCCACCGGAGCCACATGTTCGAAGAACTGATGCAGGTGGGGATCGAGTGCATCGGAGACCTGGACTACTACTGTTTCTACGAAGTGATCATGCTGGCGGCAAAGACCCTGCGCAGATTCTCGGAAGACAGTATCCTGGTGGTATCGGATATGGACATCCTGAAAGCCATCTTCGACGGATACGACGTGGGTGAGGACGTGAGAAGGGATCTGGTCCGCTGCCTGGGCGAAAAGAACCGGCACACCTTGAGCATGATCTGCGAGGAAAACGACGTGGATCCGGCCTGCGCCCGGCTCCTTTCCAGGATGGCCACCGTATACGGCCGTCCCGACGAGGTCCTTCCCAGGCTGCTTGCCATGATGAAGGATGAGGGGATCTCGGAGGATACGGTGGATGCAGCCAGACAGGCGGCGGAAAACCTGCTCCAGATCCTGGACGTCTTCGACGATCCTAAACTTCAGGATCTGATCCGCATCGACTTTTCCGTGGTCAGTGACGTGAACTACTATAACGGCATCGTCTTCAACGGCTTCGTCGAGGGCCTGCCCGAGTGCGTCATTTCCGGAGGTCAGTACGACCGCCTCATGCAGAAGATGAAGAAGAGATCCAGGGCCATCGGCTTTGGCGTGTATATGGACCGGGCGGCCCGCCTTTTCCCGGCGGAAAAGCCTTATGACGTGGACGTGCTCCTGCTTTACGGCGACGACACGGAGCTTACGGAAGTCCGAAAGTCCGTAGACCGGCTGGTGGCGGATGGAAACAGCGTCCTGGCCCAGCGCTCAGCTCCGGAGAAGATCCGGTGCCGGACGAAGATGGAGATCCGGGACGGGGAGGTGAAGACCATTGAAACCGATGATTAACATCGCCCTGCCCAAAGGCCGGCTGGGCGAGCAGGTATACGATATGTTCGAGCAGGCGGGATTCGACTGCCCCGCCATCAAAAAGAAGGGCCGGAAACTGGTCTTTGAAAACGAGGAGGCCGGCGTCCGGTACTTCTGGGTCAAGCCGGTGGATGTGGCCATCTACGTGGAGCGTGGCGCCGCAGACATGGGCGTCGTGGGCAAGGACATCATCATGGAGACGGAGCCGGACATCTACGAGCTTCTGGATCTGGACGCGGGCAAGTGCCGCATGGCGGTGGCCGCCCCCAGGGATTTTCGGGATTCACCATCCAGGACTCTTCGGGTAGCGACCAAGTTCTCCAACATCGCCCGCAATTACTATGCCTCCATGGACAGGGATATCGACATCATCCACCTGAACGGATCCATCGAACTGGCTCCCATCCTGGGCCTTTCCGATGTGATCGTGGATATCGTGGAGACGGGAAACACCCTCCGGGCCAATAAGCTGGAGGTTTTGGAGTATTTCGCCCCCATCAGCGCCCGGCTCATCGCCAACAAGTCGGCTTTCCGGTTCAAATACGAGGGTGTGGACCGGATCACCGAGGCCCTGGGGAAGATCGTGGCCGCAAAGGCAAAGGCAGCGGAAGAGGAGGAAGCAGAATGAGCCGATTCTTCAGTGAGAAATACCAAAAGCTCATCGCCTATACTCCCGGGGAACAGCCTCAGGACATGAGCTACATCAAACTGAATACCAACGAGTCCCCCTTTCCCCCGCCGGACGGGGCGTCCGTGGCCGCATCCGACGCGGCGGAGACCATGCACCTTTACTGCGATCCCGAGTGCCGTGAGCTGACGGAGAGGATCGCCGAGTACTTCAAGGTGGAAACGGATCAGGTCCTGGCCACCAACGGCTCCGACGAGATCCTGAACTTCGCCTTCATGGCCTTTTGCGATGAGAAGAGACCGGCTCTTTTTCCGGACATTACTTACGGGTTTTACCCGGTGTTTGCGGATCTGAACAGGGTATCCTATGAGGAGATCCCCTTAAAGGAGGATCTTTCCGTGGATCCGGAGGATTACCGGGGAAGAAGCGGGACCATCTTTTTGGCCAATCCTAACGCCAACACGGGGATCGCTTTGGATACGGATCAGATCTGCGGCATTTTGGAGAGCGACCCGGACCGGGTGGTGGTCATCGACGAAGCCTACGGAGACTTCGGATCGGAAAGCGCCATTCCCCTCATTCGGGACTACGACAATCTCCTGGTGACCCGGACCTTCTCCAAAGGCTGGTCCATGGCAGGCGCAAGGCTTGGCTTTGGTATCGGCAGCCGGGAACTGATCGCCGATCTGAATACCATCAAGTATTCCACCAACCCCTATAACGTCAGTTCCATGACCCAGGCGGCAGGGGTAGGGGCCCTGGCCGACGCCATGACCATCCGGGAAAACTGTGAGGAGATCGCAAAGATCCGCGAAGAGACCGCCGGGGCCTTAAAAAAGAGAAACTTTACCATGACGGAATCGGCGGCCAACTTCCTCTTTGTCAGGCATGATGAGATCGGCGGAGAGGAGCTCTACCGGAAACTGAAGGAAAAAGGCGTCCTGATCCGACATTTCGACAAGGAGCGGATCAGAGACTATAACCGGATCACCATCGGGAGCCGCAAACAGATGCACAAGCTCCTGGAGAAGATCGACGAGATACTGGAGGAGAAACGATGAGAGCAGGAGAGATCAAGAGAAGAACGAAGGAAACGGACATCCGTCTCAGCCTGAAGCTGGACGGCGCCGGCGTGGGAGAGATCAGCACGGGATGCGGATTTCTCGACCACATGCTGACCCTGTTCGCCTCCCACGGACGGTTCGACCTGAAGCTGTCCTGTACGGGAGATACCTATGTGGACGACCACCACACGGTGGAGGACATCGGCATCGCCCTGGGAGACGCATTTGCCCAGGCCCTGGGAGACAAGGCGGGGATCGCCCGCTACGGATACATGATCCTGCCCATGGACGAGGCGCTGATCCTGACCGCCGTGGATTTTTCCGGCCGGGCACAGCTGGAGTACGATCTTCGGATCCCCACGGAGAAGGTGGGCAACTTCGACACGGAGCTGGTGGAGGAATTCTGGCTGGGATTCGTCCGCAGGTGTCAGTGCAGTCTCCACATCCGTCAGCTGGCGGGGAGCAACTCCCACCACATCATCGAAGGGGCCTTCAAGTCGGTGGCCAGAAGCTTCCGACAGGCCATCAGTCACGACCCGGGATACGCGGGGGAGATCCCGTCCACAAAGGGGGTGCTCTGATGCTGGCCATCATCGATTACGGAGTGGGAAATCTGTTTTCCCTGAAGAGCTCCCTGGACGCCGTAGGGGAGGAAACGGTGGTCACCGCAGACCGGGAGGAGATCCGGCGGGCGGATCGGCTGATCCTGCCCGGGGTCGGTGCCTTTGCGGATGCGGCGGACAAACTGGAAAAGTCGGGAATGGCCGACGTGGTGAGAGAAGAGGCGGCCCGGGGCAAACCCATCATGGGGATCTGCCTGGGGATGCAGCTCCTTTTCGAAAAGAGCTTCGAGTACGGGGAGCACAAGGGCCTGGGACTGATCCCGGGAACGGTGCGGCCCATCGCCGACGTGATCCCGAAAGGATATAAGATCCCCCATATCGGCTGGAACGAGCTGACTTTTCCCGGAGAGAAGCATCCTCTGTTTGCAGAACTGGAGGAGGGAGCCTTCGTCTACTTCGTCCATTCCTATTACGGAGCGGAGTGCAGCGAGTCCACCATCGCCCTGACGGATTACGGCGCCCCCCTTACGGCGGCGGTAGCCAAAGGAAACGTCATCGGCTGTCAGTTCCATCCGGAAAAGAGCGGCGCGGTGGGGATGAAGATCCTCCGGGCATTCTGCGCCATGAAGTAAGGACGGGACCTGCGGGAGAAGAAAGGAATAAAGACTATGCACATATTTCCGGCCATCGACCTTTATGAAGGAAAGGCCGTCCGGCTCTACAAGGGCCGGTACGATGAAATGACCATATACAGCGAAGATCCGCCGGCGGTGGGCGAGGAGTTTGCCGCCTGCGGCGCGGAGCACATCCATATCGTGGACCTGGAGGGAGCCCGCCTTGGGACCACCCCCAATCTGGAGACGGTGAAGCGGATCAAGGAGCGGAGCGGACTGTTCTGCGAGATCGGCGGAGGGATCCGGACCATGGAGGTGGTGGACCGGTACATGGAGGCCGGCATAGACCGGGTCATCCTGGGCACCGCGGCGGTGACCGATCCGGAGTTTGCCCGTGAAGCGGTAAAAAAATACGGCGAGGGGATCGCCATCGGCGTGGATATCCGGGACGGTCTCGTGTCCATCAAAGGATGGACGGAAGAATCCTCTCTCGACGCCATGGAGTTCTGCCGGCAGATGGAGGAGATGGGGGTCCGGACCCTCATCGTGACCGACATCAGCAAGGACGGGGCCATGAAGGGGACCAACCTGCCTTTGTATGAAACGCTGGCTCAGGATCTGGATCTTCAGATCGTGGCCTCCGGCGGAGTCTCCGGGATGGAGGACGTGAAGCGGCTTGCAGCCACGGGCCTCTACGGAGCCATCATCGGCAAAGCCTGGTACATCGGGGCCATCGATCTTAGAGAGGCCATCGCCGTGGGAAGAGGACAGGAGGAATAGCATGATCACCAAACGCATCATCCCCTGCCTGGACGTGAAGGACGGCCGGGTGGTCAAAGGGGTCAACTTCAAAGATCTGAACGACGTATCTTCGCCCATCGAACTGGCGTCCTATTATTCCGAGAACGGCGCCGACGAGCTGGTGTTTTACGATATCACCGCCTCGGCGGAGGGAAGAAAGCTCTTCACGGAGATCCTCACGGAGACGGCGAGGACCGTATTCATTCCCCTGACCGTAGGCGGGGGCATCAACACGGTGGAGGATTTCGACCGGGTGCTCAAGTGCGGCGCGGACAAGGTCAGCGTCAACTCCGGCGCCATCCGAAATCCGGGTCTCATCGACGAGGCGGCCAAGCTGTACGGGGACCAGTGCGTGGTCCTGTCGGCGGACATCGCCCGGGTGAACGGGGAATTCCAGGTGTTTTCCCGGGGAGGCCGGGACAATACCGGCATGGAAGCCATCGGGTGGATCAAGGAATGCGTGGACAGAGGCGCCGGTGAAGTGGTGGTCAACTCCATCGACACCGACGGGGTGAAGAAGGGATTCGACATCGAGATGCTCCGGGCGGTATGCGACGCGGTAAACGTACCGGTGATCGCCTCAGGCGGAGCGGGAAGCCTCCAGGACTTCCTGGATCTCTTCGATCAGGTGCCGGACATCGACGCAGGGCTTGCCGCCTCCGTATTCCACTTCGGCGAGGTGAGCATCGCCGAACTGAAGGAGAAGATGGCGGAGCACGGGATCCCGGCCCGGCTGGTGTAAGGCAGGGGCGCTTCGCCCGTGGAATCGAGACAGGAAGAGCAGATGATCAACATCGACGAACTGAAATTTGACGAAAAGGGTCTGATCCCCGCCATCGTGGTGGACGCCGTGTCCAAGCGGGTTTTGACCCTGGCCTATATGAACCGGGAAAGCCTGGAGATCTCCATGGAAAAGGAACTCACCTGTTTCTGGAGCCGTTCCCGTCAGCAACTGTGGCTCAAGGGAGAAACCAGCGGCAACGTCCAGCACATCGTCTCCATCACGGCGGACTGCGACCGGGACGCCCTGGTGGTCATGGTGGAGCCGGAAGGACCGGCCTGTCACCTGGGGACCTTCTCCTGCTTCGAGTATCCCGTCTATGAGAGCGAGGAGAGAAGGGAGTTTTCCTACGAGGGGCTGATGGAACTGATCCGGGGACGGAAGACGGATCCCAAGGAAGGCTCCTACACCACCTATCTCTTCGATAAGGGGATGGACAAGATCCTGAAGAAGATCGGGGAGGAGTCCACGGAGGTCATCATCGCCGCCAAGGATCAGGACAAAAAAGAGACCATCTACGAGGTGGCGGATCTGGCCTACCATGTGATGGTCATGATGATCGAAGCCGGGATCTCCCTGGAGGATATCCACCGGGAACTGGCTTCCCGTCACGTGATCGACCACAAGGTCAAACAGGAAAAGATGACGGAGTAAAAGAAGCGGAGCACGGGAAATGATTCTGCGAGACTATCATATGCACACCACCTGGTGTGACGGCTCCGCATCGGCGGAGGAAATGGTAAAGGCAGCTGTAGACCAGGGACTCGACGAGGTCGGGATCTCCGGTCACAGCTATACTTTTTTTGACGAGAGTTACTGCATGTCCGAAGAGGACACCCTGGCCTACCGGGAAGAACTCGGAAGGCTTCGGGAAGAGTATGCCGACCGGATCTCCCTGAAAGTGGGGATCGAGCAGGACTGCTGGTCCGAGGCGGATACGGGGGAGTACGACTACGTCATCGGCTCCGTCCACTACGTCCGGATCCCCGCCCCCGGGAAAAAAGAGGGGGAAGAGATGGGAGAAGGAGAAGAGATCCCGGAAGGCGTCCTTTCCTTCGGGGACTGGCTCTATCTTCCCGTGGATGAGACGGCAAAGCTGCAGCAGGCCATCGCCGGCCGGTTTTTCGGCGGGGACATGATCGCCTTTGCGGAAAGATATTTCGCCGACGCAGCGCGAGTCTGTGAGGAAACGAAGTGCGATCTCATCGGCCACTTCGATCTCATCACCAAGTTCAACGAAGGCGGCGCCCTCTTCGATGAAGAAGACCCCCGCTATGTGGCCGCATGGAAGAAGGCGGCGGACCGGCTCCTTGAGGCGAACGTTCCCTTCGAGATCAACACCGGGGCCATGTCCAAGGGCTACCGTAGCCGTCCCTATCCGTCGGACAACATCAGAAGCTACCTTCGGGAGAGGGGAGCACGGTTCATCCTGTCCAGCGACAGCCACAGAACGGACACCCTGTGCTTTGCCTTCGACCGTTACGAGGAGGAGGTGGATCCTCTTGATCACCCGGGTCGATAAGACCTCACCGGTCCCCATCTACGTCCAGATCTCCGATCAGATCCGCCGGGCCATCCTGGCGGGGGAACTGACGGAGGGATATCTGCTGCCCTCGGAGCGAAAGCTGGCGGCAGAGCTTGATGTACATAGAAACACGGTCACCCGGTCCTACATGGAACTGAAGAGCGAAGGCCTCATCGACGCCCGTCAGGGACAGGGCTACCGGGTCCAATACCGCAGTTCCGCCGGGAAGGAAAAGAAAAAGGCGGTCAACTGGGAGGCCCTCATCGAGGATAAGTACGTGGATATCCGTAGCGCCTTCGACGAACTCTATCACATGTCCTATGAGGAGGGGCTCATTCCCTTTGGCGGCGGCGTGGCGGCAAGGGAACCCTACCCGGCGGAGGAGATCGCCGATTGCTTCGAACGGATCCTGAAAGGGGAGGCGGGCAAGCCTTACTTCCACACTCCCTACCAGGGGGATCTTCCCCTGCGCCGGGCAGTGGCCGACTATCTGGAGACCCGGGGCATCCGGGTGCGGCCGGCCAATCTGCAGGTATTTTCCGAGAGCAACCAGACCATGGACTTCTTAAACAGCCTGCTCCTCACCCCGGGAGACACGGTGCTGGCACCGGAAGCCATGTCGGCGGACGTCTACCGGTCCATCCAGCTTCTGGGCGGGAAGATCCGCACCGTGCCCATGGATGAGGAGGGGATGGTCTGCGATCATCTGGAGGGGATGATGGAATCGGTCCGCCCCAAGTACATCTATGTGGACTCCAGCTTCAACAACCCCACCGGGATGACCCTGTCCGTGGCCAGAAGGCAAAAACTCCTGGATCTGTCCTATCGCTACCGGGTGCCCATCCTGGAGGAGGACGAGGGGTCGGAGCTTTATTACACCGATCATCCGCGCCCGTCGATCCGGTCCATGGATCCGGGAAACAACGTGCTGTATCTCAATTCCTTTTCCCTCCTTTTCCGGCCGGGACTGGGCATCAGTTTCGTCGCCGCGGAAAGCGGCATCATCGAACGGCTGAGGAACATGGTGTCCGTCAGGCTGGCGGCTCTGGACTGGGCGCCTCAGATGATCACCCGGGACTATATGGAAAACGGCCTTTTCATGAAAAGGCTGGAGGACTTCCGACGGATCTGCCAAAAGAAGCGGGACCGGATGGGGGAGCACCTCGACCGGTTCAAAAAGGAATTCGGCATCGATTTTCTCACGCCGGAAGGGGGCGTCTACTTCTGGGTAAAGCTGCCGACCGGACTTGACGCAGGAAAACTCCTGTCCAAAGCCCAGAAGGAGGGAGTGACCTTCATCCCCGGCAATCTCTTTTATCCCGACCGGTCCTCGGGAAAGGACCACATCCGGCTGAACTTCTCTTATCCATCCATGGAACAGATCGATGAGGGAATGGCCATGCTGGAGAGGGCTTTTCTGTCTGCGATATGATCCGGCCGGGCCAACGCCGGAGAACCCGAAACTGGCACATGATAAAACTGATATACTGGCACTTTAGACCCGGTTTATGGTATAGTATGCTTTAGCCAGAATTTAACGTACGAGCAGAAAGGAGTATGTCTATGGCTGTTAATCTGAAAGGACGGAGTTTCCTCACACTGATGGATTTCACCCCGGAAGAGATCCGGTATCTGCTGGATCTGTCTCACGATCTTAAGGCGAAGAAAAGAGCCGGGATCAAAGGCGATCTGCTTCAGGGCAAAAACGTTGTCCTGCTTTTCGAGAAGACGTCTACACGGACCCGGTGCGCCTTTGAGGTCGGCGCCATGGACGAAGGAGCCGGCGTCACCTTCCTGGACAGCAAATCCTCCCAGATGGGCAAGAAAGAATCCCTGGAGGATACGGCAAAAGTCCTGGGAAGATTCTACGACGGCATCGAATACAGAGGATATGACCAGAAAGTGGTCGAGGACCTGGCCAAGTACGCCGGCGTTCCCGTATGGAACGGTCTGACGGACGTGGATCATCC
The DNA here is from genome assembly GCA_902796875.1 of uncultured Eubacteriales bacterium. Lineage (GTDB taxonomy): Bacteria > Bacillota > Clostridia > Peptostreptococcales > Anaerovoracaceae > Lentihominibacter. Next base: position 12,939 of record CADBQT010000143.1, on the reverse strand, counting down.
CACCCAGATCCTGGCGGACCTTCTCACCATCGAAGAGCACGTGGCCAAGCCCCTGCGCCAGGTCAAAGTCGTCTTCGTGGGAGACATCAGAAACAACATGGCCTACGCGTGGATGTACGGCTGCGCCAAGATGGGCATGAGCTTCGTGGCCTACGGTCCGGCAGAGCTGGCGGATCAGGTGGACGCTGACGTGGTCGCCAGAGCCAGAGCCGTCGCCGAGGAGACGGGAGCATCCATCGAGATCAGCTCCGACATCGAGAGCATCAAAGGTGCCGACGTCCTGTACACGGACATCTGGGCCTCCATGGGCGAAGAGGAGCAGATCCCCGAGCGTGTCCGCATGCTGACCCCCTTCAGAGTCACCAAAGAGATGCTGGACGCCACGGGTAACGAAGATGTGATCTTTCTCCACTGCCTGCCTTCTTTCCATGACTTCGAGACCACCATGGCAGAAGGTCAGCAGGAACTGGGATACGACATCCGGGAAGTCACCGACGAAGTATTCAAGAGCAGACATTCCAAGGTATTTGACGAGGCCGAGAACAGAATGCACACCATCAAGGCCGTCATGGTCGCAACGATGGCATAACCGAAGCAGGAGAGCGAGGTGAAACCATGAAGCCTGGAATCCATAATTTTTCCGAGATCGGTAAACTGAACAAAGTGCTGCTCCATCGTCTGGGCAGCGAGGTCGAGGGACTGGTCCCCGACAATTTCGAACGACTCCTCTTCGACGATATCCCCTACCTGAAGGTAGCCCAGCGGGAGCACGACATCTTCGCCGATGTCCTGCGGGAAAACGGAGTGGAAGTCGTCTACTATGTGGATGAGACGGTGAAGGCGCTGTCCGACAAGGAGATCCGCGCCAGGTTCGTCAAGGAGTTTGTGGGAGAGAGCAACATCTATTCCGAGGCGGTCACGGAGGCTCTGGAGGAGTACCTGATGAGCATGACCGTCCGGGAAATGGTGGAGACCTGCATCGCCGGAGTCAAGAAGAACGCCATCGACGTGAAGACCAGCTCCCTGGCGGAGTACATCGCCTCCGGCTATCCCTACTACATGGATCCCATGCCCAACCTGTACTTTACCCGGGACCCGGGAGCATGCGTGGGCAACGGGATCAACATCCATCACATGAGCACGGTAGCCCGGCGGAGGGAATCCCTTCTCCTGAAGTACATGTACATGTACAATAAGGACTTTGCGCCGGAAGGCACCAGTCAGTGGTACGACTACTACGACGAGGAGTCCGTAGAGGGAGGAGACGTTCTGGTCCTCTCCAATGAGATCGTGGCCATCGGTCTGTCCCAGAGAACTACGGTAGCCGGCATCGAGCGGTTCGCCAGAAACATCCTGGGCAACTCGGGATACAAGAAGATCCTGGTCTTCGATATCCCCAAGTCCAGAGCCTTCATGCATCTGGACACGGTCTTCACCATGGTGGATTTCGACAAGTTCACCATCCATCCCGAGATCGAAGGACCTCTGCAGCTCTTTGAGATCACCCTGGACAAGGATGGGGAAGCCCACTTCGCCAGCATCACCGACAGCCTGGAGAACATCCTGAAGATCGAGCTGGGACTTCCGGCGGTAGATCTGATCCGCTGCGGCGGCAACGACCTGCAGGCGGCCCAGAGAGAGCAGTGGAACGACGGCTCCAACACCCTGTGCATCGCGCCGGGAACGGTGGTCACCTACGAGAGAAACTACGTGACCAATGATATTCTGGATCACAAAGGCATTCGGGTCCTTTCCATCCCCAGCTCCGAGCTTTCCCGGGGCAGAGGAGGCCCGAGGTGCATGAGCTGCCCGGTCAACCGGGATGACCTGTAAAAGGAATACCAAAACGGAGGAAAATAAATGACAGAGAAAATCGTAATCGCACTGGGGGGAAACGCCCTGCAGTCCGGTAAAGGCGACGCCACCGCCGAGGCTCAGCTGGAAGTGGTAAAGAAGACCTGCGAGCATGTGGCCAACATCAGCGGACAGGGCTATGAGATCGCCGTGGTCCACGGCAACGGTCCCCAAGTGGGCCGGATCGTCATGGCCAGTGAAGCGGCCAAGGACGTGACGCCGTCCATGCCTTTCGACGTCTGCGGCGCCATGTCCCAGGGATACATCGGCTATCACATCCAGCAGTGCCTGAAATACGCCCTGAACCGGGACAACCGGAACATTCCTGTGGTCACTGTGGCCACCCAGATGATCGTGGACGAAAACGATCCCGCCTTCCAGAATCCCACCAAGCCCATCGGCCCCTTCTACACGGAAGAGGAAGCCCATCAGCTGGAGGAGGAGAAAGGCTGGACCATGAGAGAGGATGCGGGCAGAGGATGGCGGAGAGTCGTCGCTTCTCCCATCCCCAAGCGGATCGTGGAGATCGATGCGGTACGTCAGCTTTGGGACCGCTCCATCGTCATCACCTGTGGAGGCGGCGGCATCCCCGTGGTGGAACGGATCGACGGACACCTTGAAGGCGTCGCTGCGGTCATCGACAAGGACTTTGCCGCAGAGCTTCTGGCTGAGGAGGTGGAGGCGGACATTCTCATCATCCTTACGGAGGTGGAGAAGGTCTCCCTGAACTTCAACACGCCGGAACAGGAGGATCTGGATCACCTGACCCTGGAGCAGGCAGCCAGATACATCGAGGAAGGACAGTTCGCCCCGGGAAGCATGCTTCCCAAGGTGGAGGCGGCCATGAAGTTCGTTCGCCACTATCCCAGCAAAAAAGCGATCATCACCTCTCTGGACAAGGCCGGAGAAGCCCTGAACGGAGACACGGGAACGGTGATCACCTTTAACTGATAACGATCTGACACGCGCCGCCGGGGCAAAAAATGGCCCGGCGGCTTTTTCTTGCCTTTGCATACGAAGAGTGCTATTATGTTAGATATGTTTCAGAAGGAGGAGTCCGGGACAGAGGCTTTAGGACGAGCTGCAGGCCCCGGCAGATACTGGTGAAATGGAAATCGAATTGAAGTACATGATCCCCGACGGTGAGACCGCCGATCGGATCTGGATCAACGAACTGTTTGCGGAGGAAGAGGAGGAAGACTCCCGGGAAGAGATCGAACTGATCGCCTGTTACTACGACACGGCGGATCAGGATCTGGCCCGCCAGGGAATCGCCTATCGGATCCGCAAGGAGGGGGAACACTACATCGCCACGGTGAAGTGGCAGGGGAAGAGCGAAGAAGGTCTTCACGTTCGGGAGGAGCTTACCGTTCCCTCGGAAGGAAACGAACCGGACCTGGATCTTTTTCGGGAGAGCCGGATCGGAGAGGAGCTTCTGGCGGCTGCGGGAGGCAAGAGCCTGGAGCAGCTCATGAAGTCGGTGATCAACCGGAGAAGATACCGCATCGACACGGGAAGCGGGATCTTCGAGTTCTCCGTGGATGAAGGGATGGTGGAAACTTCCGCCGGCACAGAAGACATCCGGGAAGTGGAGATCGAACTGTTCTCCGGAGAGACGGAGGAACTGAAGGAACTGGGCAAGAAGGTACGCACCCATTACGGCCTGGTCCCCGACGACTCCAGCAAGTACGCCAAGGGCCTGGCGCTGATCGGCTTCGAAGGCTGATCGGAAGGGCTGAAAAAACTGAAAAACAGGACTTAAGAGCATCGCGTCAGCGGTGCTTTTCCTCTTTACTTACGTGGATATAAAATGTATAATATACTGTACTATGCGTTCAATACAGGAGGAAATAAATCAATGAAAGCAACATTACTCTCAAAAGAAAACAACGAAGCAAAATTCAAAATGGAGATCACGGCGGAGGAATTCGAAAAAGCCGTTGTCGAGGTCTACAAAAAAGAAAAGGATAAATTCCAGATCGACGGCTTCCGGAAGGGCAAGGCGCCGAGAAGCATCATCGAGAGTCACTACGGTGAGGGCGTGTTCTACGAAGATGCCATCAACAACGTATTTTCTCTTCAGTATCCTCTGGCCATCGACGAGCTGGACCTGGAGGTCATCGACTATCCCCGGACCGAGTTCGGCCAGATCAGAAAGGGCGAACCCATCGAGGTCACCGTTACCGTAGCCACCTATCCCGAGTTTGAGGTGAAGGACTACAAAGGCGTGGAGATCGAGGAAGTCAGCGCCGATGTCACCGACAGCGACGTGGACGAAGAGATCGAGAACATGGCCAAGAGAAACTCCCGCATGGTGGAGGTCGACCGTCCGGCAAAGGACGGGGATACGGTCCTCATCGATTACGAAGGTTGGGCTGACGGCGAGCAGTTCGAAGGCGGCACGGCGGAGAGACAGCCTCTGAAACTGGGATCCGGCACATTCATCCCCGGATTCGAGGAGCAGCTGGCAGGCGCCGTCAAGGACGAAGAGCGTGAAGTGAAGGTCACCTTCCCCGAGGAGTACCACTCCGAGGAGCTGGCCGGCAAGGAAGCGGTCTTCAAGTGCAAAGTCCATGAGATCAAGGAGCAGGAGATCCCGGAGATCAACGACGAGTTCGTCAAGGACGTGAGCGAGTTCGACACTCTGGATGAGCTGAAGGCGGACACCAGAGAGAAGCTGGCCAAGGAGAAGAAGGAAAGAGCCGAGAACTCCATGAAGAACAGCGCCATCGAAGCGGTGTTCAACGCCAACGACATCGACGTTCCCGATCCCATGGTGGAACAGGAACTGGACAGCATGATGAGAGAATTCGACCAGCAGCTGAGAGCGCAGGGCATGGACCTGAACACCTACTTCCAGTACATCGGCAAGGACGCCTCCGACTTCCGTACGGAAATGCGGGATGAGGCTTTCAAGAAGACCAAGACCAGAATGCTCATCAGCAAGATCGCCGATCAGGAGGATTTCCCCGTAAGCGAGGAGGAGGTCTCCGAGGAACTGGAGAAGATGGCTTCCCAGTACGGACTGGAGAAGGAAAAGCTGGTCGAGATGATCGGACCTGAGAACATCAACATGATCCAGGGCGACATCAAGGTCAGAAAGGCCGTCGACTACATCTACGACAACGCGGAGAAGAAATAAGCGTTAGAACAGGAGACTGACATATGCCTATGATTCCTTATGTGATCGAGCAGACCGCCGGAGGAGAGAGGACCTATGACATCTACTCCCGTCTGCTCAAGGACAGGATCATCTTCATCGGCGATGAGATCGACGATCACATCGCCAGCATCGTGGTCGCCCAGCTTCTGTTTCTGGAAGCGGATGACCCGGAAAAGGACATCAGCATCTACATCAACAGCCCCGGCGGTTCCGTGACCGCCGGGCTGGCCATCTACGATACCATCCGGTATATCCGGCCTCAGGTATCCACCATCTGCGTGGGCCTGGCCGCCAGCATGGGATCCTTCCTTCTGGCCGCCGGAGAGAAGGGCAAGCGGTTCGCCCTGCCCAACGCGGAGATCATGATCCATCAGCCCATGGGCGGCGCCAGAGGTCAGGCGGAGGATGTGAAGATCCACGCCGAATGGCTGGTGAAGACCAGAGAGAAACTGAACCGGATCCTCAGCGAAAACACGGGACAGCCCCTCAAGACCATCGAAAAGGATACGGACAGGGACAACTTCATGTCACCGGAGGAAGCGGTGGAATACGGGATCATCGACCAGGTGATCCGGGAGCGGTAAGAACATGAAATACAACGAAAACAACGAGATCTGCTGTTCGTTCTGTGGCAAGCCTCAGAGCCAGGTGGAACGGCTGATCAGCGGACCGGATGTATATATCTGCGACGAGTGCGTAGGCCTTTGCATCGACATTCTCCGGGAGAAACCGGGAGAAGAGGATGCCCTGAAGACGGTGGACGGAGAGCCGGCAAAGCTCCTCCGCCCCAAAGACATCGTCCAGGTGCTTTCGGACTACGTCATCGGTCAGGACGAGGCCAAAAAGGCCCTTTCCGTGGCGGTGTACAACCACTATAAACGGATCCGTTCCGGAGATGCCGGAGACGATGACGTGGAGATCCAGAAGAGCAACATCGCCATGATCGGCCCCACCGGGTCCGGCAAGACCCTTCTGGCCCAGACCCTGGCCCGCATTCTGGATGTGCCCTTTGCCATCGCCGACGCCACATCTCTGACAGAGGCCGGATATGTGGGCGAGGACGTGGAGAACATCCTCCTCAAGCTGATCCAGGCGGCGGACTGGGATATCGAGAAGGCCCAGCGGGGCATCATCTACGTCGATGAGCTGGATAAAATTTCCAGAAAGTCGGAAAATCCCTCCATCACCAGAGACGTGAGCGGGGAGGGGGTCCAGCAGGCTCTGCTGAAGATCATCGAAGGAACGGTGGCCAACGTGCCGCCTAACGGGGGAAGGAAGCATCCTCAGCAGGATTTCATTCCCTTCGATACGACCAATGTGCTGTTCATCTGCGCCGGCGCCTTCGACGGGCTGGACCGGATCATCAAAAAAAGGATCGGAGAGAAGGTCATCGGCTTCAACTCCAGCGTGGAGAACAACAACGTGGACAAGGAAAAATTGCTGGAACTGGTCCAGCCGGAGGACCTGCTCAAGTTCGGGCTCATCCCGGAACTGGTGGGCCGGCTGCCGGTGCTGGTCTCTCTGGAGGAACTCTCCCGTGAGGCCATGATCCGCATCCTGACGGAGCCCAAGAACTCCCTGGTGAAGCAGTACACCAAGCTGCTGGCCATGGACCGGGTGGAACTGGAATTCGAGGAGGATGCCCTGGAGGCCATCGCCGACCAGGCCCTGAAGAGAAAGACCGGCGCCCGGGGACTGAGAGGGATCATGGAGAAGATCATGACCGATCTCATGTATGATCTGCCGTCCAGGACCGACGTGACCGGATGCGTTATTACCCGGGGATGCGTGGAGGGCGAAGAGGAGCCCAGACTGATCTACCGGGAAAAGAAGACGGGAAAAACCAAGAAAAAAGAGGAATCCGCCTAGGATTTCCATTAAAAAGAGGAACGTATGGAAGATAGAGATAATATAATTTTCGTAAACCAAACCATCGATCTGCCCATGATCCCACTGCGGGGACTGTCCATCTTTCCCAACATGGTGCTTCATTTCGACATCGGGAGAGAGAAGTCCATCAACGCTCTGGAACAGGCCATGGTGAGCAATCAGTATATTTTCCTGAGTACCCAGATCGATGAAAATACGGATCTGCCCACCCCGGAGGACTTTTATCACCTGGGGACCATCGGACGGATCAAACAGATGCTCAAGCTGCCCGGAGACTCCATTCGGGTGCTGGTAGAGGGCATCTGCCGGGGCCGGATCGAGCACGTGCTCATCGACAGCCCCTATTTCAAGTGCCGCATCCGTCCCATCCGGGAAGAAGAAGCCCTGTCGGACGACCCGGCCACGGAGGCGCTCATGCGCACCGTTCTCACCAATTTCGACGAATACATCAATCTGGAACAGAATCTGACGCCGGAGATCTTCGCTTCCGTGGTCTCCATCGAGGAGGCCGGTCGGATGGCGGATGTGATCGCCTCTCATCTGGAGATCAAGATCGAGGACCGGCAGACCCTGCTGGAGACCCTGGATCCCTTCCTGCGGCTGGAAAAGCTGAACGGGATCCTTCTACGGGAAGTGGAGATCCTGAAGATCGAGCAGGACATCTCCACCAAGGTGAAGTCTCAGATCAACCAGAATCAGAGAGAATACTACCTGAGAGAGCAGATGCGGGCCATCCAGGACGAGCTGGGTGTATCCGAGGACGTGGAAGACGAAGTCGCCGACTTCATGGAAAAGCTGGAAAAGCTGGACCTGGAAGAGAAGACCCGGGACAAGGTGGCCAAGGAGATCAACCGGTTCTCCCGGATGCAGGCGTCGTCGGCGGAAGCCACGGTCAGCAGAAACTATATCGAGACCATTCTGGAGATGCCCTGGAACACCACCAGTGAGGATCATCTGGACATCACCCGGGCGGCGGAGATCCTGGACGAGGATCACTACGGCCTGGAGAAGGTCAAGGACAGAGTCCTTGAGTACCTGGCGGTCATGCGCCTTTCCGACGGCCTGAAGGGGCCCATCCTCTGTCTGGTGGGACCTCCGGGCACGGGCAAGACCTCCATCGCCAAGAGCATCGCCCGTTCCATCGGACGGGAATTCGTCCGCATGTCCCTGGGCGGCGTCCGGGACGAGGCGGAGATCCGGGGACACCGGAGGACCTATATCGGGGCGATCCCGGGACGGATCATCAGCGCCATCAAGGACTGCGGGACCTCCAATCCCGTCTTCCTCTTCGACGAAGTGGACAAGATCGGCGCCGATTACAAGGGGGATCCGGCTTCAGCCCTGCTGGAGGTGCTGGATCCGGAGCAGAACAAGGACTTTACGGATCATTATCTGGAAGTGCCCTTCGATCTGTCCAAGGTCATGTTCATCACCACGGCAAATACCACCGAGACCATTCCCCGGCCTTTGCTCGACCGGATGGAAGTGATCCAGGTGGACAGCTATACGGAAGAGGATAAGCTCCAGATCGCCAAAAACTACCTGGTGCCCAAGCAGATCAAGGAGAACGGCCTGAAGAAGTCCTGGATCTCCTTCACCGAATCCGGGCTCCGGTGCATCATCAACTACTACACCAGGGAGTCGGGCGTCCGTAACCTGGAACGGGAGATCGGCAACATCTGCCGGAAGGTGGCCAGACGTGTCGTCGCCGGAAACGACGGCAAGGTCAGCGTCACCGCCAAAAGGGCGGAGGAGTTCCTGGGCAAGAAGAGATTCCATTTCGACGTGATCCGGGGGAAGACGGAAGTCGGCGTCACCACGGGACTGGCATGGACCGTTGTGGGGGGAGATACCCTCTTCATCGAGACCGTGGCCGTTCCCGGAACCGGCAAGCTGGTCCTCACCGGCCAGATGGGAGACGTGATGCAGGAGTCTGCAAAGGCAGGCCAGAGCTACATCCGTTCCATCGTGGACAAGCTTCACATCGAAGAGGATTTCTATAAGAAATACGACCTGCACATCCACATTCCGGAGGGAGCCATCCCCAAGGACGGGCCCTCCGCCGGTGTGACCATGTGCGCGGCAATGGTATCCACCCTCACCGGCGTTCCCGCCCGGAAGGACATCGCCATGACCGGAGAGATCACCCTGCGTGGCAACGTGCTTCCCGTAGGCGGCATCCGGGAGAAGGTGATGGCCGCTCACCGGGCCGGCATCCGAAAAGTCCTGCTGCCTGCGGAGAACGAGGCGGACATCCAGGACATTCCCGAGGTAGTGAGAAAGGACATGGAATTCGTCCTCCTCAAACACGCCAAGGATGCCCTGAAACAGGTGCTGGTGCAGTAAATGGGGACCGGAACCATGAAGATCGTAACATCTCAGCTCGAGCAGGTGGCCGTCCGGCCGGATCAGTATCCGCCGGAGGACCTTAGGGAGATCGCCTTTGCCGGCCGATCCAACGTGGGGAAATCCTCACTTCTGAATCTGCTCACCGGGCGGAAGAAGCTGGCTCACGTCAGCGGAAACCCGGGAAAGACGAGGACCATCAACTTCTACCGGGTCAACGATCGCTTTCGCATCGTCGACCTTCCCGGCTACGGTTATGCGAAAGTCTCCCGGTCAGTCTCCGAAAGCTGGGGAGACATGATGGAGCAGTATCTGGAGAACCGGCCCAATCTGGTCACGGTGATCCAGCTGGTGGATATCCGACACGCCCCGTCCGCCCAGGACCGGGCCATGCACGATTATCTCCGTCACTACGGACTGGACGGGATCATCGCCGCCACCAAGGCGGACAAGATCTCCAGAAACCAGATGGCCCGGCAGATCAAACAGATCCGCCAGACCCTGAAGCTGTCGGAGGAGGACCGGGTATTCCCTGTCTCCGCATTGAAAAAGACGGGGCACGAGGATCTGCTGGCCGCTATGGAGGAGTTATTGGAGGAGTAAATGCAGTTTTTCGGATTCAGAGTACTCATCAAACGGATCAAGGCGATCCGGTTCATGATGGCCGATAAAACGGTGCATTGGACGAAGAAGGCGATCATCATCGCCGGTATCGTCTATCTTTTCCTGCCCATCGACATCATTCCGCCCATCCTGTTTCCTTTCGGGATCCTGGACGACATCCTGGTGTGGGCGGTGATCCTGTGGTACCTGTCCAGCGAACTGGATAAATACTGGATCGGGGAGAAGCCAAAGGACTATTCCCGCAAATTTCGTGGAAAAACCGTGGTGGATGATGTAGAATACGACATAGAGGACGACGAGAAGGAGAAGGAGACAGATGACATCCGTGCATGAAGAGACCGTCGGGACGGTGATGATCCGTCAGGAAGAGATCCTCGCAAAGGCAAAGGAGATCGGAGCGAGAATCACTGAGGAATTCCAGGGCGAGGAAATCGTCATGGTGGGGATCCTCCGGGGAGCTGTCCTGTGGATGGCAGACCTGATCAAATGTGTCGATCTGGACATGACCATCGATTTCATGGCCGTTTCCAGTTACGGCGCCGCGACCAAGACCTCCGGCGTGGTCCGCATCAACAAGGACCTGGAGACGGACATCGACGGCAAGTCGGTGATCATCGTGGAGGACATCGTGGACAGCGGTGTCACGTTGAACTATCTGAAGGGGTATTTCCAGAGCCGGGGGGCCAAAACCATCCGGGTCTGCGCCCTGCTGGACAAGCCGGCGGGCCGCAGAGTGGATATCGATGTTGATTACATAGGCTTTACCGTGGATGACCGCTTTATCGTGGGCTACGGTCTGGACTATGATCAAAAGTATAGAAACCTGCCGTATATAACCTATCTTGAAGACTAAAAGCGAGGAGAAGAAAATGGGCTACAAAGTAGAAATCGGATTATCCAACAAACACGTGCATCTTTCCCAGGAGCATCTGGACATTCTGTTCGGTGAAGGGCATGCTCTGACGCCGACCAAGGACCTGAAGCAGCCGGGACAGTTTGCCTCGGAAGAGAAAGTAGACATTGTCGGCCCGAAGAAGACCCTGAGCGGTATTCGCGTTCTTGGCCCGGTACGCCCGGAGACCCAGGTGGAACTGGCCATGACGGATGCCAGATCCATCGGCATCAAGGCTCCGGTGAGAGAGTCCGGCGTGCTGGAGGGCACCCCCGGATGCAAGCTGATCGGACCGGAAGGCGAAGTCGAACTGGATCACGGCGTGATCATCGCCCAGCGCCACGTGCACCTGAATCCCGAGCAGGCTGTGGAAGCCGGCGTCAAGGACAAGGACGTGGTCTGCCTGAAGATCGACGGTGAGAGAGGACTGATCTTCGATAACGTGGTCGTCCGCGCAGGCGACAAGCACGAGAAGGAAGTCCATTTGGATACGGATGAAGGCAACGCCGCAGGATGCGGACCGGACGCCATCGCAGAGATCATCAAATAGACCGGAACTCTTCCTGAGGGAGGAAGCCGCTAACGCATCGGTCAGGGAGTTTGGAGGAATGAACGTGATAGCCAACGGAAAATGGGGAGACTGTCAGTGGACGATATCCGAGGAAGGTGTTCTGACTATTCACGAAGGAAAAGCCGACAGCATCCCCTCCAACGGAGAAGCCGCGTGGTATGAATTCAGGGATAAGATCGAGAGGGTCATCGTCGATGGCCCGGTTTCCTTTGATGAGGGAGCCTCTCTCGGGTATATGTTCAAGGATTGTTCCAATGCCAGGGAATTCGACCTGGAGAATCTGAATACCGCAGGAGTCGTGTCCATGCACTCCCTGTTCGAGGGATGCAGTTCTCTCGAGGAAGTGGATCTTGCTGTCCTCGATACATCTCATGTCACATCCTTTAACGGGATGTTCAACAGCTGCAGCAGCCTGAAGCGGGTAAACCTGGACGGCATCCAGACCTCACATCTGCTCAGCATGATCGGAACATTCATGAACTGCGTCTCCCTGGAGGAGATCGATCTTTCCCCGCTGGATACGTCCAACGTGGTGGACATGAGTTGGCTCTTCTGCCGGTGCGAGAAACTCCGCCGGGTGGATCTGTCCATGCTGGACACCTCCCGGGTGATGGACATGAGCTGCATGTTCCTGTCCTGCTACGGACTGGAAGAAGTCATCCTGGGCGATATCGACACCTCTTCGGTGATGGATACCTCCAGGATGTTCATGTATTGCAGAAACCTGAAGACCCTGGATCTCTGGGGGATCGACAACAGCGCCGTGGATCGGGGAGACGGAATGTTCCTGGGCTGCGAGAAGCTGCGGGCGGTCGTTCCTGGAGAGAGATTCCATATGTCGGGAAGCGGCAAAGCGTCCATCGAACTTCCGGAGAGCCGGAGGGACGAGGATACGGACATGGTCTCCGACTGGAGGACCTCCACCGATGGGATCTTCTATGTCCCCGATACGGAATTCATCCTCCGCTATGACGGGAACGGAGCCGGCGGCGGCACGGGATCCTTGGAGATCACCTGCACGGCAGGGGATGAGGTGACCGTCAGAGTGCCCGAGTTCACCGCCCCCGAGGGGAAGGTGTTCCGGGAGTGGAATACCCGCAAAGCCGGTCACGGCCAGGTGTTCAGCCCCGGAGACGTGATGCCGGTCCATGCGGACATGACTCTCTACGCCATTTGGGCAGGAGAGCCCATCATCAAAGAAACCTACGATATCGAACCCCTGACCTACGGTCAGACCATATCCCTGACCGCGCCGGAAGTGGATCCCAATAACGGGGCCATCACTTCCGTTCAGGCCCAGATCAGAAGAAGAAACGAGAAGGGCTGGACGGATATCGACGGGGATGAGATCCTGCCGGTCAAAGACAGCGGCGCCATGGTCCGCTATCAGGTGACCAATTTCGTCGGGACATCCTATTCCGAGGCCCGTCCCGTGCGGATCAACAAGGCGGTCTACGACATGAGCCAGGTCCACTGGGCCCTTCCGGAGAATCCCTTCTACGACGGAGCGGAAAAGACCGTCGTGCTGGAGGGCCTTCCCGAAGGCGTCCATGCGGAATATACGGGAAACAAAGCCAATCTGGCCGGCAACTATACGGC
>CADBQT010000142.1 GCA_902796875.1 uncultured Eubacteriales bacterium | reverse complement strand
GCGCTCTCCACCGTCCGGGTCGATGTGGTCCCCACGCAGATCACCCGGCGGCCTTCACGTTTCGCCCGGTTGATGATCTCCGCGCTCTCCCGGCTGATGGAGTATTCCTCGAAATGCATGGTGTGGTCCTCCACCCGGTCCACCTTCACCGGCCGGAAGGTCCCGATCCCCACGTGAAGGGTGACCCAGGCGAATTCCACGCCCATGGCCTTTGCCTTTGCGAGAAGATCTTCGGTAAAATGAAGGCCCGCTGTAGGGGCTGCCACCGAACCATCCTGGCGGCTGTACACCGTCTGATACCGGTCCCTGTCCCCCTCCTCCGCCGGCCGCTCGATGTAAGGGGGCAAAGGCATCCTTCCGATCTCCTCCAGCCTTTCCATGAAGATCCCATCGTAGGTGAATTCCACGATCCGGGTGCCGTCCTCTCCGAAGTCGCAGATCTCCGCCTGAAGCAAAGGCCGATCCGGCATATCGCTTCCCGGCCCGCTGAAAGCCACCCTGTCTCCCGGCTTCAGACGCCGTCCGGGCCGGACCAGAGTCTCCCAGCGGTCTCCCTCGATCCTGCGGCTTAAGAGAAATTCCACCGCCGCTCCCGGCTCTTTGATGTTGGGATCTTTCTGGATCTTGCGGCCGAAGAGACGGGCCGGCAGGACCCGGGAATCGTTGAGCACCAGGCAGTCCCCCGGGCGCAGATATTCCAGTATGTCATAGAAGTGCCGGTGCTCCACCTCCCCCGTGTCCCGATGAACGACGAGAAGCCGGGAACCGTCCCTCTGGGCGGCCGGCTTCTGGGCGATAAGATGCTCCGGCAGATGATAATCAAAAAGATCGATGTTCATTATTTATCCTCTGAAATGCTCCCGTCATTTCCTCAGTCGCTGATGTTGATGGAGATCTGCTTCTCCTCATCCTCCTCGTCGTAATCGATCCCCAGATGCTGATAGGCCAGCTTGGAGACCACCCGGCCCTTCTGGGTCCGATGCAGGAATCCGGCCTGGATCAGATAGGGCTCGTACACGTCCTCGATGGTGACCCGTTCTTCTCCGATGGATGCGGCGATGGTATCGATGCCCACCGGGCCTCCGTCGAACCGGTCGATGATCACCCGGAGGATCTCCCGGTCCAGGTTCTCCAGTCCCATGTAGTCCACACCCAGAGCCTCCAGGGCCTCCCGGGTGATGTCGATATCGATCCTGCCGCTGCCTTTGACCTGGGAGAAATCCCGGACCCGCTTCAACAGTCGGTTGGCGATCCGGGGCGTTCCCCGGGAACGGCGGGCCATCTCATCGATGGATTCCTCGTCCGTCTCCACCTCCAGAAGCGTTGCCGTCCGGCGGATGATCTGGGCCAGCTCGTCCCTGGTGTACATCTCGAACTTGCAGTTGACCCCGAACCGGTCCCTCAGAGGCGCCGAAAGGCTTCCCGCCCGGGTGGTTGCCCCGATCAGCGTGAACCGGGCGATATCCAGCCGGATGGACCGGGCTGACGGCCCTTTGCCGATGATGATGTCCAGAGCGAAATCCTCCATGGCGGAGTACAGCACCTCCTCTACGGACCGGTTCAGCCGGTGGATCTCGTCGATGAACAGGACGTCGTTATCATTAAGGTTGGTCAGAATGGCCGCCAGATCCCCGGCCCGCTCCACAGCAGGCCCGGAGGTGATCCGGATATCCACGCCCATCTCATTGGCGATGATCCCCGCCAGGGTGGTCTTGCCCAGTCCCGGCGGTCCGTAAAAGAGCACATGGTCCAAAGGCTCCTTTCGGATCTTGGCCGCCTCGATAAATACCTTCAGGTTGTCCGTGGCCGCCGTCTGTCCGATATAGTCCGCCAGAGTCTGAGGCCGCAGGGTCACTTCCTGCCGGTATTCCCCGTCCCCCAGCTCCGCTGCGGTGATCCGTTCTTCGTAATCCATTCTCTCTCTCCTCTAAAACAGGTTCTTCAGCGCCCGTTTCACATATTCTTCCGTGGGCAGGTCCTTTTCTTCAATGGCGGACAGAGCGCTCATGGCCTCTCCCCGGGAATAGCCCAGAGCCATCAGTGCACTTACCGCTTCGGCCCGTCCCGATGCGGGGACCGCCTCTCCGCCCCTGTCCGGAGCCGGGATCTCTCCTCCCGCCGCCGGGGCGAACTTGTCCTTCAGTTCCAGGACGATCCGCTCCGCCGACTTCTTACCGATACCGTTGGCCTGCTGGAGGGATTTGGCGTCTTCAAAGGCAATGGCCCCTCTCAGCTGCTCCAGGGTAAAGGTGGACAGAATGGATATCCCTGCCTTTGCGCCGACTCCGCTGACGGTGATCAGCTGACGAAATGCTTCCAACTCCCCTTTGCCGGAAAAGCCGTAGAGGCTCACGTCCCCTTCCCGGACGATCATCTCCGTGTGCACTGTGACCTCTTCCCCTTCATCCTTTAAGTAGGCCCTGGAGTTTGAGGGCACGTTGACCAGGTAGCCTACGCCGCCCACATCGATGACGATGCAGCCGTCCCCTTTTTCGATGAGTATTCCCCGTAAAAATCCGATCATATTCTCCTCTTTCCTTAGAGCCCCGCTCGCTTCAGCCGCTCTCCCGCTCCCGCCGAGTGTCCGTGACAGATGGCCGCCGCCAGGGCGTCCGCCGTGTCGTCAGGCTTGGGCACTTCCGCCAGGTTGAGCATGGCCTTCACCATGAACTGGACCTGTTTTTTCTCCGCCTTGCCGTAGCCCACCAGGGCCTGCTTGATCTGCAAAGGCGTGTATTCTGCGATCTCCAGCCCGCCTTTCATGCAGGCGAGAATGGCCACGCCCCGGGCCTGGCCTACGTTGATCGCAGTTTTGGCGTTGGTGCTGAAATACAGCTTTTCGATGGAGGCCACCTCCGGCCTCTGCTCTTCGATGATCTCCCGAAGACTTTCATAGAGCCGCTCCAGCCTCTGGGGCATGGGCATGTCTTTGGGTGTGGTCACCGCGCCGTAGTCCAGCGCCTGGAAATGATTTCCTTTTTGTTCGACGACCCCGTAGCCCAAAATGGCGTAGCCGGGGTCGATCCCGAGGATCTTCAAATTCACTTCACCTGCCTTAATTTCTTCCGTCATCAGTATATCATATCCCCACCCCAAAACAAAACCGTCGCCGGCGGAGGAGGCTTCCGAAATTTACTTTCCCGAATGGCTCGGACCACTTCCCTGCGGCAGATCTATGTGTTATAATCAAAATGGTTAAAAAGCATTTATGAGAGAAGACCCGAGGAGTGTGCTATGCGAATTTCAAGACAGAATAAGATATTGGAACTTATTGAAACTCATGAAATCGAAACACAGGACAAGCTGGTGAATCTTCTTCGGGAGCACGGTTACGATGTGACCCAGGCGACAGTCTCCCGGGACATCAAGGAGCTCCAGCTGATCAAGTCTCTGACCCCATCCGGTAAATATCGGTACGCTTCCTCGACCCAACTGGACGGCGTGATCTCCGACCGTCTGTCCAACATTTTCCGCGAAACGGTGAAATCTACGGCTTATTCCGGCAACATCGTTCTGATGAAGACCCTGGCCGGATGCGCCAATGCCGCCGCGGAGACTCTGGATAACCTGGAACTGGACCACGTGATCGGTTCCGTCGCCGGAGACAACACCATCCTGCTCGTCATCGACGATCCGGCCAATTCCAAGGAGGTCATCGATCGTCTGAATTCTTTGCTCAACGGATAGCGTCACATGATACGGCATATTCGCATCCAAAACTTCGCTCTTATCGAGAACATCGATGTCGAATTTCACGACGGACTGAACATCATCACAGGAGAGACGGGAGCCGGTAAATCCATCGTCATCGAAGCCATGAGTCTGGCTCTGGGGAGTCGGGCGGACACGGCTTTTGTTCGTTCCGGCCAGGAAAAGGCCGTTGTCCAGATGGTTGCGGATAGAGCCGGTGAAGAAGTCATCATCACCCGGGAGGTCTCCGTTTCCGGGCGAAACATCTGCAAAATCAACGGAGAGATCGTTACCCTGGCTCAGCTCGCCGCCCTCTGCCGGACGCTGGCCGATATCCACGGTCAGTACGACCACCAGTCCCTTCTCGATCCGGAGAACCACATCCTTCTGCTGGATTCCTACAGCAGCGACGTGATCGGGCCGGCCAAAGACAAAGTATCTCAGATCTATCACCAGTACGCGGAGACCAGAAATCGGCTGCAGGAGCTGGAGCGCCAGCTTGCGGAGACCCGGCGGCAGCAGGATTTCATGGCTTTTGAATTGCAGGAACTGACCGACGCCCACCTTCAGTCCGGGGAGGACGAGATCCTCACGGAAAAAGTGGAGCGCCTCCGTCACAGCGAGCAGATCGCAGAGGATCTGGCCGCCGCCTATGAAATGTCCGAAGGCAGCGAGTACGGTGCCCTGTCCGCCATGCGCCAGGCTCTGGACCGACTGAACGACGCGGGAAACTGGGATCCCGACGCTCAGGAACTGGGTAAGCGGCTGGAAAGCCTCTATTACGAATTCGAGGACGTCTGCCAGGAGATCCGCAGACAGCGGGACGGCATCGCCTACTCTCCCGAGGAAATGGATGCCTCCATCGGACGGCTGGACCTTCTCAACCGGCTCACCGGCAAGCACGGCAAGTCCATCGACGAGCTCATCGCCTACCGGGAGGAACTGGTTGGGAAACTGGAGGATGTGGCCGAAAGCGGCACCCTGCGCCAGGAGCTTACGGATGAGCTGGCCCGTCAGGAGGAGGAGCTTTCCGCCGCCTGCGGTGAACTCAGCCTCGCCCGTCAGAGTGCCGCAAAGGACCTGGAATCCCGGATCACCGCCCAGCTGGAACAGCTCAATTTCCAGGACAGCGTCTTCACTGTGGATTTTAAGACATCTGACCAGTTCTCTCCCGAGGGAACGGACATCGTGGAATTTCTCATTACCACCAACCGTGGCGAACCATTGAAACCTCTTGCCAGAATCGCGTCCGGCGGCGAGATGTCCCGGATTATGCTGGCCTTCAAAAAGATCGTCGGCGACTACGACGGGATCCCCACCATGATCTTCGATGAGATCGACAGTGGGATCAGCGGGCTCGCCGCCAGCACCGTGGGACGGAAGCTGAAGGAGATCGCCGGCAGCCATCAGGTGATCTGCATCACCCACCTGCCCCAGATCGCCGTCTGCGGAGACCGACACTACCGGATCCAAAAGGCCAGCGATGAGACCTCCACCATCACCACCGTGACCGAGCTTTCCCCCCATGAGCGCGTGGAGGAGATCGCCCGGCTTCTGGGCGGAGAAAACGTCACCGAGATCACTCGCCGGTCGGCGGAGGAACTTCTGGCCGCGGCGAAATAGCCGGGCGGGGATCAGAGGATCGCTTGTGTACCTCTGGTATTTTACCCATTTTTTTCGACAAATCATCTGTTTTACTGCTTTTCCCTGACTGTGGGCAAAGTCCAGTCAGTCCTTCTCCCATGTCTACTGATAATCTGTCCTCAGTTCCGTTCAAAAGTCAGTAAGGATTCGGCAAATACTGTCTTGTGGAGTGTTTTCCCCCATCTGGTGTCAGTAAATGTATTCGCTCTGGGGTCCTTTATCCTCAAAACCCGGTTCGTTTACTGACAACCAATAATAACTACCAGTTAATAGCCAGTAAAATGATGCTGTTTATGTGTTTTCACTACTTGAAAAAGAGATGTAGAGAAATGAGATAATGAATTTACTGACTGGTAAGTATCTGATGAATAAAAACGACAGTAACACGTCCACGAATAAATGATCTGGTGTCTGAATGGCTGCAAGCCAATGTCTGACGTACGAAAAAAGAGCTGATGCTCGTATGAGCGGCAGCTCTTATTGTTTCTTTACAGAAAATCAGTTTCTGTTGCCTGGGCTTATTCCTCTGCAGAAGCCTCTTCTGCGGCTTCTTCAGCGGGGGCAGCCTCTTCGACAACTTCCTCGGCAGCTTCCTCAGCGGGAGCAGCTTCTTCGGGAGCTTCTTCTTCAACCGGTGCCTCTTCAGTAGCTTCTTCCACGACTTCCTCAGCCGGGGCTTCCTCAGCAACCTCTTCTGCGGGAGCTTCTTCCACAGCCTCTTCTACCGGAGCCTCAGCCGGGGCTTCCTCAGCCGGGGCTTCCTCGGCAGGAGCAGCTTCCTCGGCGGGGGCTTCCTCAGCCGGCTTTTCTTCTACCGGAGCGTTTGGATCGATGGTCTCCCGGATGCTCAGGCTGATCCGGCGGCGGTCACGGTCGATCTCCAAGATCTTCGCGTTGACGATCTCGCCTACGGACAGTTCGTCGTTGATGTTGCCGACTCTCTTATGAGCAACTTCGGAGATGTGTACCAATCCGTCCAGACCGGGCTCCAGTTCGATGAATGCACCGTATTCTTTGATCTGTACGACCTTGCCCTGGATGACCTGGCCGACTTCGTAGTTTTCGTCGATGACGCTCCAGGGTTCCGGAGTCGTCTGCTTCAGACCCAGAGAGATCTTGCCCTTTTCTTCGTTCATGGACAGGACCTTCACATTGATCTTCTGGCCGATGCTCAGGACTTCCTGAGGGTGTCTCAGCTTGCCCCAGGAAATCTCGGAGATGTGGAGCAGTCCGTCGATACCGCCGATGTCAACAAATGCACCGTAGTCGGTGAATCTCATGACCGTTCCTTCGACCACATCGTCTACATTCAGGTTCTCCCAGATCTCGGCGACGAGCTTTTCCTTCTCTTCGTTGAGATACATCTTGTGGGAGAATACAGCACGGTTTCTCCTCTGGTCGACGCGGGACACCTTGACCTCCATCGTCTGTCCAACGAATTCCGACGCGTCTTCCACGTACCGGTCGGAAAGCTGGGAGAGAGGAATAAAACCGGAAACTTCCTTGTACTCGGCGATGACACCGCCGTTGACCGTTCTCGTCACCGTGACCTCGAGGACTGTCTTGTTCTCGTATGCCTCGACGATCTCGTTCCAGTTGGCGCTGATTTCCAGCTTCTTTCTGGAGAGCAGGATGCCGCCGTCTCCGTCGTCGGTCTTGATTACCTTGGCCTGGACTTCGTCGTCGACTTTGAACAGATCCGCCAGGGTCTGTCCCTCTTCCAGGCTGACTTCGTTGATGGGAAGGATCCCATCCTTCTTGCAGCTCAGGTTGACGATGACGTCCTTCTCGTTCACCTGGTGTACTTTACCGGTGACGATCTCGCCGTTCCTCGGTAACCTCAGGGATTTTTCGATTTCTTCCATGAAATCTTCCATTCTTGCTTCGTTGTTTTCCAGTGTCTGATCACTCATGCTGGCAATAACCTCCTTAATCGTGCGTTCAGGCGTCGATGCGCCTGCCGATAGACCTATTCTATTACATTTTATGAGCCGTTTCAACGGTAAATCTTCAATATTTTCAACAAAGTATGTCTCTGCGCACTCTTCTTTCGCGATTTCATAAAGTTTCTTCGTGTTGGAGCTCTTCCGGTCCCCGATAATGACCATGGCATCGCTCTCCCGGGCAAGCT
>CADBQT010000141.1 GCA_902796875.1 uncultured Eubacteriales bacterium | reverse complement strand
TCTTCGGTGGCCTGTTTCTCTGCCGGGGACATCTCACTCTGGCGGACTGCCGGGGGCTGGTGATCGTGGCCATGGTCGGAGCCGTCACCGGAGCCGTGATCGTGGTCGTGGGCCAGGTGGGCGTTGGACGGTCCCATGCCAAAGATCAGCTCCAGGATATGGACAGCATCGCGGCCCTGCTTTTTCGCAGCGTTCCGGGCGTCCATGCTGGAGGTGAGGAGGGGCAGGTTATCCACATCCCTGGGGTCCAGAGCCTCCAGGATTGCCGCGGCATCAGAGTCGGTGGAATCTCCCGGAGGATAAATGACCGCGCCCATGGTCTCGGCCAGCAGGCGGATCTCCTCATCAAAGGCGGAGATCCGGCCGCCGCAGGCAGGCTTGCCGGGGCGGCTGCTCCCGGCCGGTACTTCGGGGCGGCTGCTCCCGGCCGGTGCCACAGCCTCGTTTCCCAGCCGATAGATCTCCCGGCTGCAACCACCGCTGATCCCGGCATCCAGAAGCTCCCGGTACAGGGACCGGATCGAAATCTCCGGCAGAATGCCCCGAAAGAACCGCTCGTCCTCCGGAGAGGCGATGATCACGTCGGGACTGCCCAGGCGGCGCCACTGGGTCAGGAGCCGCTGGCGGTATTTCCGGTTCAGGAGGGGATCTGCGCCTTCCCTGCCTTTGCACAGGAACATGGCCGCGTCCGGATACTGATGGAGAAGGGAGTCGTACAGAAGCACCACTGCCGCCGGCTCCGAACGGGCCAGGGTAAGGCCGGGAAAAAGGGCAACAGAAGAACGCTCCAAAGGTTTCCCGTCGGGACCCAGGGGCGTTCGGATCAGATTGTATTCGTCGAAAAATGTCTGGAGGTTTTCCATCTTACGCCTCCTCGGCGATCTCCCGGATGGCGGTCAGGAATGCGTCGATCTCTTCGTCGGTGGTGAAAAGGCCAGGGCTGACCCGGACCGTGCCGCCCAGATCGAAGGTGCCCAGCATCCGGTGGGTGTCCGGTGCGCACTGGAGGCCGGAACGGACGGAGATGTCGTAGGATGTCTCCAGGATCATGGCCGCATCGGCGCAGTCCAGCCCGTCGATGTTAAAGGAAACGGCGGCTGCCCGGGGACCCTGAAGAGGTCCGTAGACGGTCACGCCGGAGATGGCGGTAAGGCCGTCGATGAGCCGCTGAAGGGTCTGCTGTTCCTCGTGATAGATCCCGGAGACGGAGCGCTCCAGAATAAACTGAGCGCCTGCCCGAAGTCCTGCGATGCCCACCGTGTTGGGGGTGCCGGCTTCGTAGTAATAGGGCAGCTGTTCCGGCTGGAGGCGCACCTCGGAGAACACGCCGGTGCCTCCGGAGCGGATGGGTCTGAGTGAAACGGACTCCGCCACATAAAGGGCGCCGGTCCCCGTGGGACCCAGCAGGGATTTATGGCCTGGAAAGGCCAGAAGGTCGATGTGCATCTTTTCCACGTCGATGGGAAGGGCTCCCGCCGTCTGGGAAGCGTCCACCAGGAAGGGGACGCCATTTTCACGGCAGATCCGGCCGATCTCTTCGATGGGATTCAGGGTGCCGGTGACGTTGGAACCGTGGGTAAACACCGCCAGTTTCGTCTCCGGACGGAAGGCCTTGCGGACCTCATCCGGGTCGGCGCCCTTGATCGGATCCGTGGCCACTTTGGTGACGGTCACGCCGGCGTCTTCCAGATAGGCCAGCGGCCGGGTGACGGCGTTGTGCTCCATCCGGCTGGTGATCACGTGATCTCCGGGCCGGACCATGCCCTGGATGGCCAGATTCAGCGCGTCGGTGGCGTTCAGTCCGAAGACGATCCGGGCAGGATCGGCAATATGAAAGAGTTCCGCCAGGGCCTGGCGGGCTTCACTGATCTCATCTGCTGCGGCTCTGGCCTTACTGGAGCGGGACCGGCCCGGGTTTCCCCCACGCTGGATCGCTTCGGAGACGGCTTCGCAGACCGCATCGGGTTTTGGCCATGAGGTGGCCGCGTTGTCGAGGTAAATCATAGGTTCAGACTCCGGTGCTTGTTTTTCCGGTGATTTCTATCACGAAAAGTGTATCATTTCCCGCGGACAACTGCAATCCCATACGGGGATAGTGCGACCAAAATCGCAAACTAGTAATTGACGCTTCCGGGGATTACTGATAGACTTTTTGAAGTAGTGAAACTCAGAAACGTACATATATGTACGGGGAGGCAAGTCATGACTCAATCGTTCAACTTTCAGAAAATGACCCTTAAGATCAACGGGGCGGACCGGATGTTCATCTGCGATCCGGAGAGAGACACTCTGGCCGATGTGATCCGGCGTCTGGGCCTGACCGGAACCAAGGTGGGCTGCGGCACCGGAGTTTGCGGCGCCTGTTCCGTGATCTTAAACGGTAAGGTGGTCCGTTCCTGTATGAGAAAGATCTCCAAAGTGGAGGAATACAGCGAGATCACCACTATCGAGGGAATCGGACAGCCCAATTTCCTTCATCCCATCCAGGTGGCTTTCATGTATCACGGCGCGGTCCAGTGCGGATTCTGCATCCCGGGATTCATCGTATCCACCTATCAGCTGCTCAAGGAGAACCCGGATCCCACCAGAGAAGAGGTGCGGGACTGGTTCACCAAGCACAGAAACATCTGCCGGTGCACCGGCTACAAGCAGATCGTGGATTCGGTCATGCTGGCGGCCAAGTGCATGAGAGGCGAGATCACTGTGGACGATCTGAAGATCCCCGATGAAGCCCCCGGCGAACAGTACGGCAAATCCATCCTGCGGCCCTGCAACCTGGCTCGGGTCTGCGGCGTAGAGGACTACGGCGATGACATCGAACTGAAGATGCCCAGCAACACCCTCCACGCGGTCATGGTACAGCCCAGACTGACTTTCCACGCCAAAATCAAGAGCATCGACACCTCCGAAGCGGAGAAGATGCCCGGTGTCTACAAGATCGTAACGGCCAAGGATTTCCCGGGTCCCAACGTGGTGGACTTCTTCAGTTTCTCACCCCGTACCCTGGCCACGGAAAAGACCCACTTCGTCATGGCGGAAGACAAGATCTTCAACTACGGCGACTGCATCGCTGCGGCGGTAGCGGACACCAAGGAGCACGCCAGAGCGGCGGCGGCCAAGGTGACCTTCGAATACGAACAGCTGCCCGAGTACCGGAACTATCTGGACGCGGTGAAGCCGGACGCCATGAGGAT
>CADBQT010000140.1 GCA_902796875.1 uncultured Eubacteriales bacterium | reverse complement strand
TAGTAGTACTTCATCATCCGCATGGAATTGTCCAGATCCGTAACGGTGGACTGGAGGATCCCCGGATGAGAGTAGTGGTTACCGAAGGAATCGCAGGGAACCAGGATCCCGTCTTCCCTGATGTAGGTCCACATGGTGTCCGGCCAGTGCAGGTTGGGCACGATCATGAACTCCAGGGTCTTGTCGCCCAGGGGAAGGACGTCGCCATCGCTGATGGGGATGGCGTTGAATTCCCGGTTGGTCAGTTCCTTCATGAAACTCAGGGCCGTAGGGGTGCCCACCAGCTTGATCCCCGGGTGCATATCGATGATCTTCTCAGCGGTTCCGGCGTGATCCGGCTCCGTGTGGTTGACGATCAGATAATCGATGGACCGGATATCCACCAGCGTCTGGAGCTGAGCGATGTACTCGTCCGCCCACTTGGCCTTGGCTGTTTCAAACAGCACCGTCTTCTCGCTGGCTTTGAGCAGGTACGAGTTGTAGGTCGTACCGAAGTCGGTGTGCATGATGATATCGAATACTTCCAGATCCGGGTCCAGGATGCCTGCCCAGTAGAAGTTTCTTTTCAGTTCCATTGTGCTCATAGGTCTTCTCCCTGCCGGTCATCGAGACCGGCGAAAAGCCGCCGGATACATGGCCGGCGGCGGGTCGATCAGTAATAGGTGCCGATCTTTTCCATGCCGGCGATGGCCGGCGTATTGCACACCTCGCCCTTGACGTGAACGCCGGGGACGATGATGTGTCCTTTGTTTTCCCAGTGCAGATATTCGCACATCTTTTCGTAGGAAGAGATGACGGGAGCAAAGGTCTCCTGCTTGTCATCCTCTCCGCACACGACAAAAATGCTTTCTTTTACCCCCATGGGCTGGTTGGCCACGGCGAAGGAGTACATCTTGTCGATGGCCGCCTTCAGGTTGGCCGGGAACGTGAACCAGTAGAGAGGGGTGAAGATCGCGATGGCATCTGCCTGCTGCAGATACGCAGCATACTCGTTGAAATCGTCGGAGGCCGTGCAGGGACTGCCCGTTGAAAAACAGGTCTC
This sequence comes from uncultured Eubacteriales bacterium, assembly GCA_902796875.1. Lineage (GTDB taxonomy): Bacteria > Bacillota > Clostridia > Peptostreptococcales > Anaerovoracaceae > Lentihominibacter. The sequence goes on along the minus strand of CADBQT010000140.1, from coordinate 2,150 downwards.
ACAGCCCGTGCAGGGTCCGATGTTCTTCCGGCCGGCGTCGAATCGGAGGATCCGCTTGCCGCTGTTTTGGGCGCCGCGAATAAAGGCTTCCGCCAGCTGATCGCTGTTGCCGCCTACCCGGGCGCTGCCGGTCAGAACCAGTATCGTCCTGCTCATATTCTGCCTCGATCCTTTCGAAGGTTCTGTCGAAAAAAGAGTATAGTCAACCCGCCCTGCGGGCTCGTTCATGGCCCGCAGGTGAGGGTGCTATGTTCTGGATCTTTTAGAAGGGATCTCCCCGTGGGGAAATGACTTCCGGTTTAGCCTTCGTCCGGCAGCTGCGGATTGTTGGGGTCCGGCAGGATGTCTTCAACCTCTACGTGAGGTCTGGGAATGACATGGACGTGGAGCAGCTCGCCGACTCTCTGAGCGGCAGCAGCACCGGCATCCGTCGCGGCCTTGCAGGCACCGACGTCGCCTCTGACCATAACCGTAACCAGGCCGCCGCCAACGAAGTTCTTACCGATCAGGTAGACGTTCGCCGCCTTGACCATCGCGTCCGCGGCTTCGATGGAGCCGATCAGACCTTTTGTTTCGATCATTCCTAATGCATCATACTTTGCCATTTTTAGTTTCCTCCTGTTTCTAAAAACTGTTGATTTTCGTATCTTTACTCACGATCCGTAATGTACTACTTGATCAGTTTGAACGTGGTGGAAGAGGTGATCGCCAGAGCGTTTGCTTCTTCCGTGTCCACATGGCACTCCAGGGAATGGCCTTCGCCTGCCCGGATGGCCACATTGCCCAGGATGCCGCACCGGGGTCCATCGAATTCGATGGATACGATCTGGCCATCATGGACGCCATACTGAGCAGCTTCCGCTGCCGTCATATGGATGTGTCTCTGAGCGACGATGACGCCTTCGCTTAACTGAACACTTCCCTTGGGTCCCACCAGGGTCACGCCCGGTGTGCCCGCCAAATCGCCCGACATTTTCGTCGGAGGCTTGACGCCCAGCTTGAAGGAATCTCCCAGAAGGACCTCGACCTGAGTGGCCTTGCGGAGGGGGCCCAGTACCCGGACCTTCTCCAGCGCACCCTTGGGTCCGCAGATCGTCAGCGTTTCCTTGCAGGCATACTGTCCCGGCTGCTTCAGATCTTTGATCTTCGTCAGCTCATACCCGGGGCCGAAGAGGGCATCCAGGTCCTGCTGTGACAGGTGGATGTGCCGGTTGGAGATCCCTACGGGGATGTCTCCCAGCGCACCCTGAGCGGGAGCCGGTGCAGCTGCTGCCGGAGCGGCGGGAGCCGCAGCCGGAGCGTTGTTGTACTGCATCGCTGCCTGAAGGATCTGCTGGATCATCTGTTCATAATCCTGTGCCATCTTATTCTCCCTTCAGAGCTTTGGTCATGGACTCGATCATCGCATTGAGCTGCTGAGTGTCGATTCCGGGACCATCATCGAATGCCGGAGCCGCCGTCACCGTCTGATCCGGTACCGGAGCCGTCAGGCCGCCGTTCTGGATCGCCTGGGGAGACGGAGCGTTCTCGATCTTGCTGAATGCCGGAGTGTTGCAGCCTCCGCCACAGCTGGGGCTGTAGCCGATGTAGGGCTGCTGGGGCACTGCGCAGGCCGGGGCTGCTGCGGGAGCAGGAGCCGGGGCAGCGCACGCTGCGGGAGCCGGTGCGGCTCCGCCTGCGCCGATGGCGTTCAGCTCTGCCGTGTGGGTCCACGTCGGATCATCCTGTACCAGGGTGGAGCAGTTCTTGATGCCGTAGGCCACTCTCTTGATGTTGACCAGGTGCATCGGGGTCACATTCTCGGAGACCGAGCTGCCGCCCCATGTACCGCATCCCAGAGTGAAGGACGGTGCGAGGCCGGTGCTTGCGCCGACGCCGCCCATGGTGCTTCCGGTGTTGACCACGATCCGGGATGCCGGCTTCGCGGAGAACTCCAGAACCATGTTCCGGTCTTCCGTATGGATGCTCATGGTGTGTCCGATACCGTTCTGGAGGAGATCCTTGCACAGATCGCAGGACTCTCTCCAATCCTTGACCACGTAGAAGGCCAGGACGCTGGTCAGCTTCTCATAGGACAGGGGATAGCCGTCGCCTACACCGCCCTGGGGTCCGATGAGGACCTTGGTGCCTTCGGGAATGCTGATCCCGGC
>CADBQT010000139.1 GCA_902796875.1 uncultured Eubacteriales bacterium | reverse complement strand
TGACGATCAGGAGTGGGTTATGGGATGATTCCGAAAAGGACTGGGGATCTTGGACGCCAAAAAGGCGGAGATCCCAATGGGAATAATATAGGTAACGGGGAAGCACAGAAGGAGGATCGCCATGACCGTTACCGGCTTGCGCATAAGGTAAGCATAAAAGGACGCGGTGAGGATGGCCACCGCAAACGTGCCGTCCATGCCGGTGATCGCCGCGAAAGCGTAACCGAGAAGGGCACTGCTGTAGATGATGGGAAAGATATTGCCGCCTTTCCATCCGAAGTTGATGCAGACGCTGACCAGAAACAGTTTGGCGGCGGCGGAGATGGCCAGGACCGGAATGGTCAGATCCCCGTAACCGGCGATGAGATCCTCCAGCTGGTGCTCCCCGGAAAACATGGAGAGGGGGATGAACCAGCCGCAGACCGCCACCCCGGCGCCGGCGATGAGACAGCTCACGATCCGGTGGGATGCGATCTTTTTTCCCAGAAACCGCATAAGGGCGGCCAGAGACTGATAGTATAGACAGGCAATGATCCCCAAAGCGAGAAGGGGAACGAACCACATCCACTGATGGATCCCAATGGCGTGCTCCGGATCGAACCGGGGAAGGCCCACGGAGGGCAGGAACAGTCCGGCCAGGGCAAAGGCCGCCATGCCTCCGGCCACGCCAAAGCAGTAGATGAGGATCCGGGTCTTCCGGCTGACCAGCTTTTCCCGGTAGTGTTCCGTGGAATCGTCCGGCTCCAGATGGGCGGCGATGCCAAAGAAGGGCGCTCCGAAAATGACTCCCAAGGTGGCGGCCAGACCCGCTTCCGTAAGGGCCGCCAGGCGATCGCCTTTGATCTTCAGGTGGTCTCCGATCATGCAGCAAAAGCCGGCGATGAGGCCGGTGAGTCCCGCCTCGGGCCCCAGGGCTCCGCCGAAGATCAGGGGCAGGATGGCGGCCACGGCGATGACGGGCAGGCGATCGTAGGGGTAGGTACCGGTGCCTTTGACCCTCCCGATGACCTCCTCCAGAGTATCCGGGAAGATCCCGAACCGCCTTTGCCAGAGACCGATGAGGAGCCCGCCGAGAAGACACGCCCCCAGGTAATAGGGGAGGGAGTGCTCCAGGCCGAAAAGCCGGGGCAGGTGAGTCCAGACGGCGCCGGTGCCCAGGGAGATGACCAGCAAAACGAGCCGGATCAACAGTCCGGCGACAAACCCCATCCCCGCCGTCAGCAGGGCGAAGAGTATGATGGTAAAGAATCGTTTCGCGGTCATAGGTTACCTCTGCAGGGGATCAACGGTCGAATTCCCGGACTTTGCGCTCCATCTCCGCCAGCTCCTCCGGGCTCAGTTCCGTCAGGTGCTTCAGCCGATCCAGAAACATGGTGGCCGTCAGCTTCTCCCGGCGGTGGATGACTTCGATGTAGTGGCTGATGATGACGCCGGACAGGATGGCCACCAGGACGATCTCATAGATCGTGATGTAGACCGTCAGCAGGCGCCCGATCAGAGTCGTTGCGGTCAAGTCGCCGAACCCGATGGTGGTACAGGAAACGAAGACGTACCAGAGGGCTTCGCCGTAGCGGTCGATCCCCGGCTCCACAAAGAGCATGATCGCCGCCACCACGAAATAACTGATCAGAAATCCGAACAGGATCTTTTCGAAACGGCATCGTTTGACGATGGACCAGAACAGTCGAACGTTTTTCATCAGGGCCTCCCGGGTGCTGGGGAACGGGCTTACAGGGACAGTATACCATGATTCGAAAGGAGAGGGAAACCGGCCCGGAGCCATTTTGGGTGGCGGCGGAGCCTTCGATTTGATACAATAGAAAACTGGGAGTTGAAGAGAGACCATGAATAAATATGAACAGTTCCGAAAAGAATACGACGCATTGCACCGGAAGGCCAGGCCCTACTTGAAGGACGACCCCAATGGATTCGAGTTCTATATCCAGCGGGTGCTGCTTCGGGTATGGGGGGCAAACGGCCGCTACGCGGAAGATTATGCAAAGACCATCCAGGCCATTACCGGTAAGACCCGGTCGCCGGAGGACATCTTAAAGGCTATGATCCGGTGCCGGGATGAGGGGCCGGTGGCTTCGGTCCCGGCATTCTATGAGGCCATGGTGGTGGAGGACTTCGCCAAAAGCACAGGCAAGACCAAAGCCTTCGTGGAGGGCTTCAAGCTCTTGATCGTCGGCGGCGCCTGCATCAACGGAGATTTTACCGTGGAAGAATCCAACGCCCTGTCGGCGGAGATCAAGAACCTGATGAACTTTGCCCTGAGCAAAGGGGTCAAGGTGAGCTATTCGTCGGCGCGGATCCGGGAGAAGACCACGCCGTTGAATGAAGAGAGCTACCGGAGAGAGGATCTGGCGGACGGGGGCCTGTCCGGCTCTGCAGCGGATCTGATCTTTAAGATGACGGATGAGAGTTTCCTGAAACCGGCTCAGCTGAAGCGGGACGAGATCCGGGGCGAGGGCCCGTCAAGCGCCGGTGGGTCAGGCGGAAGCGCCGGCGGCTCGGGAAGCGCCGGAGAAAATCCCTTTGCCGAGGGAAGTGGGCAAACACCTCCCGCCCAGCAGGTTGCAGGGCCCGAGATGGCTGCGTCCATTCCCGCTACTGTGGACGAGCGGACCATGGAAGAACTTATGGCGGAACTGGACGGTCTGGTGGGACTGGAGAGCATCAAGCGGGACATCCACAGCCTGATGAACTTCATCCGGATCACCAAACTCAGAGAGGAACGGGGCCTTACGGTGCCCACCATCTCCTATCACCTGGTGTTCACCGGAAATCCCGGGACCGGCAAGACCACGGTCGCCCGGCTGGTGGCGGGACTCTACCGCCGGATCGGCATCCTGCCCAAGGGTCAGCTGGTGGAAGTGGACCGGGGAGCGCTGGTCGCCGGATACACGGGACAGACCGCCATCAAGACCACGGAAGTGATCAACCGGGCCCTGGGTGGCGTGCTTTTCATCGACGAGGCCTACGCCCTGGTCAACGACGATCAGGACAGTTTCGGCAAGGAAGCGGTGGAGACTCTCCTCAAAGCCATGGAGGATCACCGGGACGAGCTGGTGGTCATCGTGGCCGGCTACACCGAGCTGATGCACAAATTCATCGAATCCAATCCGGGCTTCAAATCCCGGTTCAGCAAGTTCTTCGAGTTCCCCGACTACACCGGGGAGGAGCTGATGGAGATCTTCCGTCGGTTCGCGGAGAACAACGGATACACTCTGGCGGAAGACGCGGAGAAGATGCTGAAGGAAAAGCTGAACGAAATGTACGAGAACCGCAGCCGCCACTTCGGCAACGGACGGACGGTGCGGAACATTTTCGAAAAGGCGATCCATCGCCAGGCGGACCGGCTCTCCGCGGAAGGTGAAGCGCCGAAGACGGAGAAGCCACTGGACGGGGTGACCGATCAGGATCTGACCCTGCTCACGGCGGAGGATCTGGAATCGGCCCTGGCGGAAGAAGCAAAAAAAGATCAGCTGACGGTGAACTGACCGGCCGGCGGACATCATGCTGAAGTGACCGGATCTTTCCCGGCCACAGATATAGAAAGGAAGTATCATGAAAGTAGGAATCGTAGGATACGGTAATCTTGGCAGAGGCGTCGAGGCGGCGGTCACCCTGGCCGGCGACATGGAGCTGGCGGGTGTGTTCACCCGGAGAGACCCGGGTTCGCTTAAGATCGCATCGGATGCGCCCGTTTACGGGATGGATCAGCTGGATGCAAAGGCAGAGGAGATCGATGTGATGATCCTTTGCGGCGGAAGCGCTACCGACCTTCCGGAAATGACTCCCCAGATCGCGGCCAAGTGTAATGTAGTAGACAGTTTCGACACCCACGCCAACATCCCTCAGCATCTGGCGACGGTGGATGCGGCAGCTGCAAAGGCAGGGAACCTGGGCATCATCTCCGTGGGCTGGGATCCGGGACTCTTTTCCGTGGCCCGGCTCTATGCCAATGCGGCACTTCCCGAAGGGGATGACTACACCTTCTGGGGAAGAGGAGTCAGCCAGGGACATTCCGATGCTATCCGCAGGATCGACGGCGTGGCCGACGCCCGTCAGTACACGGTCCCCGTGGAGACGGCGGTGGACAAGGTGAGAGCGGGAGAACATCCCCAGCTTTCCACCCGGGACAAGCACACCCGGGAGTGCTATGTGGTGGCCGAAGACGGCGCCGACAAGGCGGTCATCGAGGAGGCCATCGTCACCATGCCCAACTACTTCGCCGACTACGACACGACAGTGATCTTCATCTCCCAGGAAGAGATGGATCAGAATCATAAGGGACTGCCCCACGGCGGAAGCGTCCTGAGAAGCGGCATGACCGGCGTGGACGGCCAGTACGGGAACACGGTGGAATTCACTCTGAATCTGGACTCCAATCCCTTCTTCACCGGCAGCGTCCTGACGGCGGTAGCCAGAGCCTGCGTCCGGATGAACAAGGAAGGGACCACGGGTGGACGGACCATCTTCGACATTCCTCCCTGCTATCTTTCGGAGACGCCGAGGGAAGAACTGATCGCCCACATGCTGTAAGATCGGAGAACAGAAAGGAAAGAACATGACCTATCAGGAGCAATTTGAAGAGATCGTAAGGGATCAGCTGGCCAGGGTGGAAGCCATGAAAAACGCCCCGGCGGCCCCTGACTTTGCGAGCAAAGAAACCATCATCATCGGAACCATCGACGGAGACGGCATCGGCCCCATCATCATGGACGCCTGCCGGGCGATCCTGGAGAAAGTCCTGGCCGACGACATCGCCTCGGGACGGATCCAGCTGCGGCGGATCGAGGGGCTGACCATCGAGAACCGGATCGCCAGGATGGAGACGGTGCCGGCGGACGTGCTGGCGGAGATCAAAGAGTGCGATCTGCTGCTGAAGGGACCCACCACCACCCCGGCCAAGGGCGGAGACATGCCCAACCTGGAGAGCGCCAACGTGACCCTGCGCCGGGAGCTGGACCTGTTTGCCAACGTCCGGCCGGTGACCATCCCCGAGAAGAACATCGACTGGATCTTCTTCCGGGAAAACACGGAAGGGGAATACGCACTGGGCAGCCGGGGGGTGGATATCAACGACGACATCAGCATCGACTTCAAAGTGACCACCACCATCGGGACCAAACGCCTGGCCCGGGCGGCCTTTGAATACGCCAAAAACAACGGCAACAAGAAGGTCTCTATCATCACCAAGGCCAACATCATGAAGAAGACCGACGGGAAATTCCTGGACCTTTGCATGGAGGTGGCCAGGGAGTACCCTCAGATCGAGACCGACGACTGGTACGTGGACATTACGGCGGCCAACCTGGTCAGCGACATTTTCGCAAGTAAATTCAGCGTCTTCGTCCTGCCCAATCTCTACGGAGACATCATCACCGATGAAGCGGCTCAGCTGCAGGGCGGCGTGGGCACGGCGGGAAGCGCCAACATCGGCGATCGGTACGCCATGTTCGAGGCGATCCACGGATCGGCGCCCAGGATGGTGGCCGAGGGCATCGCCGAGTATGCCAATCCGGCCAGCCTTTGCCGGGCGGCGGTGATGATGCTTCGCCACATCGCCATGACCGACGAGGCGGACAGACTGGAGCAGGCTCTGGATGGAGCAGCGGAGGATCTGAACATGCCGGGAGACGGCACCGGCCACACGGCCAAGGATTTCACCGATTACGTGATCGGGCGGCTGTAATGGTACTCTACAAGTTTACCGACGATACAGAGATCAATAACGGACCCAAGTCCATGAGTCTTTTGGCCAAACTTCAGCGGGATATCCTGACGGAGAAGTTCCGCCCCGGCGACAAGCTGACGGAACAGGAACTCTGCCGGGAGTACGGGGTGAGCCGGACACCTGTCCGGGAAACCCTGCGGCAGCTGGAGACCGACGGTCTGGTGGAGAACATCCTCAACCGGGGATGCTTCGTCATCGGCCTGTCCCGGCAGGAGTACGAGGACATGTTCGAGCTTCGCAAGGCCTATGAGATCCAGGCGGTCCGATGGGCGATCCAGCGGATCACCGACGAGGAGATGGAAAGGCTGGAGGAGACCTTCGAGTTCATGGAGTTCTATACCATGAGGAATGATATCGATAAGATGCTGGTGATCAACGCCGGCTTCCATCAGATCATCTACGAGGCCTCCCGGAACCGGATGCTCCAGAAGACCCTGACCACCTACCAGAACTTCCTCAAGTACAGAAGCGAAGGGGCGGTCTACGAGAAAGACTATCTGACCACGGTGCTGGAGGAGCATCGGGCCATCTTCAAAGCCTTCATCGACCGGGACGAAAAGGCCGGCGCGGAGGCTATGGAGCGGCACATCAACCGGGGCCGGGAGCGCAGATGCGGGTGACCGGAGGAGGAGAAGGCATGAAGGAGATCGAACTGAGACCGGCCATGGAATACGCCCATAAACTGGACGTGGACGTCATCGACTTCCCGGACGGTGAGAAGACAAAGGCGAGGAAGCGCTGCGGCATCACGTTGGATTACGGATGGCGGGATGTGGCGGAGCTCCAAAGGCAGGAGCTGGACATGGAAGGTATGCTGGCCTGCTACCGTCAGCGGATCTACGACCTGGTGAAGGTGAACATCTCCCAGGACTGGACCTGCACCGGCGGCATGGACGAGACCCTTGCCATCGTGGAGAAACACATTCGGGAGAACGCCCGGTAATAACTGCAATGAAAGAGGACGCGGAGGTCAAACCTTCGCGTCCTTTTGCTTACCGGTCGATCGTGCTAGTTGCGTGAATTGCC
>CADBQT010000138.1 GCA_902796875.1 uncultured Eubacteriales bacterium | reverse complement strand
GAGGCGGGAGCCAAACTCTCGGATATGGATGCCATCGGCGTGACTTACGGACCGGGACTGGTGGGGGCCCTCCTCATCGGACTGGCCACGGCCAAGGCCTATGCCCTGGCGTCGGGCAAGCCCCTCATCGGCGTCCACCACATCTTCGGCCACATCTGCGCCAACTTTATCGCCCACCCGGATCTGGAACCCCCCTTCATGGCATTGATCATCTCCGGCGGCCACACCAACATCGTGGAAGTGACCGACTACCACACCTGCAAAGTCCTGGGCGGCACCAGAGACGACGCCGCGGGAGAAGCCTACGACAAGGTGGCCAGAGTGCTGGGTCTGGGCTATCCGGGAGGACCTCTGATCGACGAGATCGCCAGGAAGGGCGATCCAAAGGCAGTGGAATTCAAGCGGGTCTATCTGGAAAAGGACAGCATGGATTTCAGCTTTTCCGGGATCAAGACGGGAGTGCTCAACTTCGTCAACGGAGAGAAACAAGCGGGACGGGAAGTGAACACCGCCGACGTGGCTGCGGGATTCCAGGAAGCCGTCCTGGAGGTGGTGGTGAACAAGACGGTGGATGCGGCCCTGAAGCGGGGCGAGGACAAGATCGTCCTGGCCGGAGGAGTGGCCGCCAACAGCCGGCTGCGCCAGATGCTCACCGAAAGCTGCGAGAAACACGGGCTGGGACTTTACTATCCGCCGCCCATACTTTGCACGGACAATGCAGCCATGATCGGATCCGCGGCGTATTATAAATTCAAGGCGGGGATGACGGACGATCTGCATCTGGACGCCATCGCCAATTTAGAGTTAGGGGAAGTCTGAAGGAGAGAACCAAAGCCATGATCGTAGTGTCCGCCAAGGACCTGACAAAAGCATATGGCACCGACGTGATCCTGGATAAGGTCTCATTCTCGATAAACCGGGGAGACCGGGTGGGGATCATCGGCATCAACGGCGCCGGCAAGACGACCCTGCTGAACATGCTTTCCGGGGAACTGTCCTGCGACGGCGGGGATTTTTTTATTTCCGACGATCTTCGCCTGGGCTACCTGAAGCAGGACAGCGGCTTCGACTCGGAGGACACGGTCTGGGAAGCGGCCTCGGCGGTATTCCGTCACTTCCCCGAGATGGAAGAGGAGATGGAGCGCCTCTTAAAAGAAGCCGCCGACGATCCGGAAAACAGCGGGAAGACCCTGGAGAAATACCAGCGGATCCGGGACCGGTACGAGTGGATGGGAGGATACTCCTACGAAAGCGAACTGAGGGGGATCCTGTCCAGCATGGCCTTCGGGGAGGAGACCTACGGCAAGCGGATCTCGACCCTTAGCGGCGGGGAAAAGACCCGCCTGGCCCTGGCCCTGCTCCTCATGGAAAAACCGGACATCCTCTTTCTCGACGAGCCCACCAACCACCTGGACATCGGGACGTTGAAATGGCTGGAGCAGTATCTGAAGGGATACCGGGGAACCATCCTCCTCATCTCCCACGACCGGTACTTCCTGGACCAGACGGTGAACCGGATCTTCGAAGTGGAAAACCACAAGGTCCAGATCTACGAGGGAAACTACCACTTCTACGCAGAAGAGAGAAAACGGCGGCGGGAGACCATGCTCCGCCAGTACGAGAAGCAGCAGAAGGAGATCGCCCGCCAGGAGGAAATGATCCGGCGCTTCAAACAGCGGGGCACGGAGAAACTGGCCAAGCGGGCGGCGTCTCGGGAGAAGCGGCTGGACGCCATGGAGCGGATAGAGCGCCCCGACGGGGAGCACGGGAAGATGAAGGTCACCTTCCATCAGAACTTCCAGAGCGGACGGGACGTGCTCCAGGCGGAGCATCTGAGCAAAGCCTTCGGCATTGGCCGGGACAGACGGCAGCTGTTCCGGGATGTGGACCTGGACGTAAAGCGAGGGGAGCGGATCTGCATCGTGGGCGACAACGGCACGGGCAAGACCACCCTCCTTCGCATCCTCATCGGGGACCTGCAGCCGGGGGAGGGCAAGATCCGGAACGGCCACAACGTCCAGTTCGGCTACTACGACCAGGGCCAGCAGCTTTTGGATCCCGGGAGCACGGTCATCGAAGAGCTCCACGACGCCTACCATTTATATACGGACGGAGAGCTGAGGGGGCTTCTGGGCCGGTTCCTTTTTACCGGGGATCAGGTGTTCCTGACGGTGGGGGATCTAAGCGGCGGAGAAAAGGCTCGCCTGGCTTTGCTTAAACTGATGATGTCCGGTGCCAACGTCCTGGTCCTGGATGAGCCCACCAACCATCTTGATATCGAGTCCAAGGAGGTCTTCGAGGAAGCCCTGCTGGAATACCCGGGGACCTGCATCATCGTCTCCCACGACCGGTACTTCCTCAACCGGATCCCCACCCGGATCCTGGAGCTGACGCCGGACGGACTGGTGAACTTCCTGGGCAAGTACGACTACTACATCGAGAAAAAACAGGAGATGATCCGCTCCGGCAAGGCCTACTTAAGTGAGATGGGGAGCAAAGGCACCGGATCGCCTTTGGAAGAGAAACCCGTACTCACCTCCGCTCAGCGAAGAGAAGAGCAGAAGAAGCGGGAAGCGGAAGAGCGGCGCCTGCGCCGGCAAAAGGAAAGCCTGGAAAAGGAGATCGCCCAGCTCGAGGAAGAGATCGCACGGCTGGAAGGGGAGCTGTCCCGGGAAGAGGTCATGACGGACCACGAGATGCTCCAAAAACTGGCGAAAGGGCTGGAAATCCACCGGGGCGAGCTGGACGACCGATACGAAAAATGGCTTGAATTACAGGATTAGGTTGGATATAATGTTGTGGTCTGAAAATCGCCAATCTTCCAAAGAAGGGGAGTAAATTCGGAGGTAAGGTATGGTACTGGAAAAGGTAAGGGAGATCATCGTCGGGCAGCTTCACATCGACCCGTCCGTGATCGATATCGATACGAATCTCATGACGGATCTGGAGGCGGATTCTCTGGACGCCGTGGAGATCATCATGGCCGTGGAGGAAGAATACGACCTGGCCATTCCCGATGACGATGCGGAGAAGTTCCGCACGGTGCGGGACATGGTGGAATACGTGGAGAGCAGCAGAGGAGAGGATGCATAATGAGAAAGCAGACCAAGATCTCCAATGCGGTCATCCGCAGACTGCCCCGCTACCGCAGATACCTGAACGAGCTGAGAAAGAAGGGCGTGGACAAGATCTCGTCCAACGAGTTCAGCCATCTCACGGGATACACCGCATCCCAGATCCGCCAGGATCTGAACAACTTCGGCGGGTTCGGACAGCAGGGATACGGCTACAGCGTGGAAGGTCTCTACAACGAGATCAGCGCTATCCTGGGACTGGACCGGGGATACAAGATGGTGGTCGTCGGCGCGGGACATCTGGGCCAGGCCATCGTCAACCACACCTACTACTACAAGACCGGCTTCGTGGTCACCGGAATCTTCGAGGTGGATCCCAAGCTGATCGGCACACATATCAACGGTGTCGAAGTCATGGATTACGAAAACATCGTGGAGTTCGTCGAGGAAGAGAACATCGACATCGGCGTCATCTGCACCACCAAGGACGTGGCCCAGGAAGTGGCGGACAAGCTTTGCTTCGCCGGGGTGAAAGGTCTTTGGAACTTCGCGCCGGTGGACATCGAGACCCCGTCCCACGTGGCGGTGGAAAACGTCCACATCAGCGACAGCCTTCACTCCCTGGCTTACCACATGGGCCGGACGGGAGAAGACAGGAAGAAAAAAGGATAGGAAAAAGAAAAATAACCGTTTCCGAGGAAACGGTTATTCCATGCGCTGTCGAATTGGCGATTAGCCTTCCTGCAGAGCGTCTACAGGGCAGCCACTGGCACAGGCGCCGCAGTCGATGCAGGTATCTGCGTCGATCACAGGCTTTTCGTCGCCGGCGGTGATGGCCTCAACGGGGCACTCATCGATGCAGGCACCACAGTTGATGCAGTCGTCATTGATCGTGTAAGCCATGATATTACCTCCTTTGAAGATTCGTCTTTTTGACGCCTTGAGTATAACAAATTCTTATCGGCAATTCAAGTAAGAGGACAAATTCATGAAAATATACGGGTTGATCGGAAAAAGCGGCACGGGCAAGAGCTTTCAGGCCATCAATATCTGCCGGGAAAGGAACATCGAGAGCATTATCGACGATGGTCTTTTTATCTGCAGAAATTCGGTGATGGCCGGCGTGTCCGCTAAGCGGCAGCCCACCAAGATCGCCGCCGTCCGCACCGCCCTTTTCTATGAGGACGATCACATGGAGTCGGTGAAGGCGGCCATCGAAAAGGCGGATCCCCCCACCATGCTGGTCATCGGAACCTCCGATCGGATGGTGGACAAGATCGTGGCCCGCCTGGGTCTTCACGAGGTGGACGAGCGGATCTACATCGAAGACATCACCACCGAGGCGGAGCGGGAAGCCGCCAGCCGGCAAAGGCATGAAATGGGCGAGCACATCATCCCGGCGCCTACATTCCAGCTGAAGCGCCAGTTCTCCGGCTACTTCATGTCCCCCATGAAGATCCTCCGGGAGTTCGGCGGATTCGGCCCCTGGAAGGACGCGGCGGAAAAGTCGGTGGTCCGGCCCACCTACAGCTATCTGGGCGAGTACGAGATCTCCGAGAAGGTCATGTCGGACATCGCTTCCTGCGTTCAGCGGGAGCTGGGCTCGGTCTACCACGTGGTCCGGGTCATGGTCACCGAGCGGCGCCAGGAGAAGAACGAGAGCATGGATGTGTTCATCATCGCCGATTTCCGGTACGGCGCAGGTCTTCCGGAAAAAGCAAAGGCATATCAGGCCAGGGTGGCGGAGCAGATCGAGGCCATGACCATGTTCAATGTGAACAAGGTGGACATCGAAGTCCGGGACCTGATCCCCGAGGAAGAATTCGAAGCAGAACCG
>CADBQT010000137.1 GCA_902796875.1 uncultured Eubacteriales bacterium | reverse complement strand
TCCTCTCCGGAGCTCTTCTCTTCCAGCAAAGCCTCCTGCCGCTTGTCCAGGGTCTCCCGGAGCACGGAAAGACTGTCGATCTCCGACTTGGCCCGGTTGATCTCGCCGGAAATGCGGAACAGTTCCTCCCGGCTGTTCTCCATCTTCTCGTTGATCTCGTTGAGACGGTCGGTCACCTGACGGTACTCCGCCATCTTCTCATCCAGGACCCGGACGGAACCTTCGGCCTGCTCGGCGATCTCCTGCTGCTCTTTGCGGACCGTTTCTCCGCCTGCGACTTCCCGGTCTCTTCTCTGGCGGAGCTGGTCGATCTCCTCTTCCAGACGGGCCTTGTTCTCCTCGATGGCGGTCAGCCGTTCGCTGTCCACCTCGCTCTTGCTCTTGACCGCGTTCAGCCGGTCGATGGCCTGGAGCAGCTTGCTCCTCGTCTCCTCTTCGATCTTTTCGAGAGAGGACTTTTTGGCCGCCTTGGTCTCGTACTCACCCTCCAGGGTGGTCTTTTCCTCGTAGATGTTTTCCAAAGCCAGATCAAGCTCAGCCAGATCGTCTGTGGCGTACTCGTTCTTCAGCTCCAGATTCTCCACGTTCTTCAGGATGATGTTGATCTCCAGTTCCTTGTGGCGCTCTCTCAGCTTCAGGTATTCCTTGGCCTTGATGCTGTCCTCACGAAGACCGTCGATCCGGCCCTCGATCTCGCCGATGATGTCCCGGACTCTCTCCATGTTGGCCGTGGTGGAGGCCAGTTTTCTCTCCGCCTGGGCCTTTCTCGTACGATAGGCGACGATCCCCGCCGCTTCCTCGAAGATCTCTCTCCGGTCGTCCGTCCGGTTGCTGATGATGTCGGCGATCTTTCCCTGTCCGATGAGGGAATAACCGTCCACGCCGATGCCCGTATCCATGATCAGATTCCGGATATCCATGAGACGGCACTGATTCCCGTTGATGTGGTATTCGCTTTCCCCGGAACGGAACATCCGCCGGGTGATGGCCACTTCCTGATAGTCGATGGGCAGGCTCTTGTCCGCGTTGTCGATGACCAGGGTGACCTCCGCCATTCCTCGGGACTTTCTGGAGGAGGTGCCGGAGAAGATCACTTCTTCCATCTTCCCTCCCCGGAGCATCTTCGGGCTCTGTTCCCCCAGGACCCACCGGATGGCGTCGCTGATGTTGCTCTTGCCGCTTCCGTTGGGTCCGACGATGCCGGTGATCCCGTCGTTGAATTCTATGGTCACAGGTTCGGCAAAGGACTTGAACCCGTGCATTTCGATCTTCTTAAAGAACATTCGTACCTTCCTCTTTCAGTTTATTTTCCGCGGCCTTCTGTTCCGCCTGTTTCTTGCTCATCCCTACGCCCTCGGATACCAGGGACCCGCCAATGAGCAGTCCGACGGTAAATATTTTCTGATGGTCCGGTCCCTCTTCCCGAAGGACCTCGTAGCGGATATCGGTGATCCCCCCGGCCTGAAGCCGTTCCTGGAGCACCGTTTTGTAATCGTAGATCTGATATTTCCCCCGGGTGGTATCGTCGATGACCTCCCGGAACATGGTGAGAACGAATTCCCGGGCTGCCGGGAATCCTCCGTCCAGATAGATGGCGCCGATGATCGCCTCCAGGGCATCCGCCAGTATGGATGCTCTCTCCCTGCCGCCGGTCTTCTCCTCCCCGTTGCTGAGGCGGACGATCTCTCCCAGCTTCAGCCTCCGGGCCTGATCGGCCAGAGAGGGTTCGCAGACGATGGTGGCCCTCACCTTGGACAGAAACCCCTCTTCCCTGTCCGGGAAGAGCCGGTAGAGCTCTTCTCCCACGATGGCGTCGAAGAAGGCGTCCCCCAAAAATTCCAGTCTTTCGTTGTATTCTCCTTCCCGGTTCTGTTCCCGGATAAAGGAGCTGTGGGTCAGTGCGGTCTCCAGGAGCTTACGGTCCCGAAACCGGTATCCCATGCGCCCCTCCAGCGCATCCAGATCCTGGGGCATCATTCGTAATCCTCTTCTTCCAGTTCGACATTCAGCATTTCCTGGCGGATGATGTCCACGACGCCTTCCTTCGCATAGGGGATGCCACGGATAACGGCGCTCTTCACCGCTGTCGCCGTGGAGGAACCGTGCATCTTCATCACCGGTCCGTTGACACCCAGGACGGGCGCTGCTCCGTACTCCTCGTAGTCGAAGTCGCTTTTCATCTTGGTCAGCTGGCTCTTGAGGAACACGCCGCCGATCTTGGTCTTGAAGTTCTCCATGATGGACGCTTTCACCAGCTTGAAGATGGACATGGCGACTCCCTCGGTCAGCTTGAGGATCACGTTCCCCACGAAGCCGTCGCAGACGATCACGTCGCAGACCCCCTTGGGAACATCCCGGCCTTCCACATTGCCGATGAAGTTCAGTCCGGAATTCTTGAGCCGGTGATAGGCGTCCTTGGTCATGCTGGTCCCCTTGGACTCCTCTTCACCCAGGTTCACCAGTCCGACTCTCGGGTTTTCCCTGTCCCAGACCTTTTCCACGTATATGCTGCCCATAAGACCGTATTCCAGCAGGTTCTGGGCTTTGGACTCGGAGCTGGCCCCCGCATCCACCAGAAGGCATGGATTCATGGTCTTCATGTCCGGGTAAACGCTGGCCAGAGCCGGCCGGTCGATCCCCCGGATCCGCCCCAGAAGCAGCCTGGCGCCCACGATGAGGGCACCCGTATTTCCGGCGGAAATGAACAGATCGCCGGTTCCGTCCTTCAGCATGGAAAGGCCGCGGACCATGGAGGAATCCTTCTTCTGACGAATGGCCTTTACCGGCGCATCGTGCATGGTGATGACCTCCGTGGTGGGAACGACGGTGATCCTGTCGCCTTTGTATTTGTTTTTCTTCAGTTCCTTGCGGATCGCCTCTTCGTCACCGAGGATCACGATCTCTTCATCGATCGTCGCTGCGGCTTCCACCGCGC
This sequence comes from uncultured Eubacteriales bacterium, assembly GCA_902796875.1. Lineage (GTDB taxonomy): Bacteria > Bacillota > Clostridia > Peptostreptococcales > Anaerovoracaceae > Lentihominibacter. Next base: position 872 of record CADBQT010000137.1, on the reverse strand, counting down.
CTTTAACGATTTCCTGAGGGGCGTTGTCCCCGCCCATACCGTCAATCAGTATTCTCATGCATTCTTCTCCAATCGGTCTGTCATTTCCTTTACTCTGCCGGGGATGTCCTCTGCGCCAAAGACGGCGGAACCGGCTACGATGATGTCGGTCCCCGCTTCGGCGACCTGGACGATGTTGTCCGGCGTCACGCCTCCGTCGATCTCGATGAGGAAATCCTTCCCCGTCTTCTCTCTGATCTCCGCCAGCTGCCGGATCTTGTCCAGCGCCGACCGGATCAGTTTCTGTCCGCCGAATCCGGGATTGACGGACATGATCAGGACCAGGTCCACATCGGAAAGGATACATTCCAGGGTGGACACGGGCGTCGCCGGATTCAGGGACACGCCGGGCTTCACGCCCAGATCTCTGATCTGCTGCACCGTTCTGTGCAGGTGGGTGCAGGCTTCCTGATGGACGGTGATGTACTCCGTCTGATCCGTCACGAAGTCCCCGATGTACTTTTCCGGGTGCTCGATCATCAGATGGACATCAAAGGGCAATGCCGTCCTGCCGACCAGGCTCTTCATCACCCCCGCTCCGAAACTGATGTTGGGAACGAAGTGGCCGTCCATCACATCAACGTGGATGAAATGAGCGCCGCCCTTCTCGATGCTGGCGACGTCCTCCCCCAACCGGGAAAAGTCCGCCGACAGAATGGATGGTGCCAGTTGTTTCATCGTTTTCTCCTCTCCTCCGCTTCACGGTACATGACGCAGTAGGATTCATATCTTTCTTTCGGGATCCACCCTTCTTCCACGGCGGCCTTGACCCGACACCCCGGCTCCGCCAGGTGACGGCAGTTATCGAAGCGGCACTCGCCGCCTGCCTCCGC
>CADBQT010000136.1 GCA_902796875.1 uncultured Eubacteriales bacterium | reverse complement strand
CCCCGGTACAGAGAGAGGCCGATGCTGAGAGAGCCTTCCGGGACGCGTACCGAAGACCACCTCGGAGTGGCACTAATCCTGCCCGCCTGGCCGCGTCAAAAGCCGAAAACGAGAGCCGGCGGACCGGGCCGCGAAAAGAGTGGCTGGCAGGCCGGAAGTTGGGTGGAACCGCGTAAACTGTATTTACGTCCCTTCGTGCGAGACATGAAGGGATTTTTTGATCGGAAAACAGGAGGAAGAAAATGATCATCACTTTGAAGGATGGAAGCACGAAGGAATACGACCAGGCCATGTCGGTCTATGATATCGCCCTGGACATCAGCGAAGGGCTGGCCAGAGCGGCCTGCATGGGTGAAGTGGACGGAGAGGCGGTGGATCTTCGGACCGTCGTCGATCGAGACGCTGCGGTCAACATTCTGACCTTTGATTCAGATGAAGGCAAGAAGGCCTATCGTCATACCTGCTCCCACGTGCTGGCGGAAGCGGTGAAGAATCTGTATCCGGATGCCAAGCTGGCCATCGGCCCGTCCATCGACAACGGCTTTTACTACGACTTCGATATGCCCAACCTGACCCGTGAGGATCTGGACAGGATCGAGGCCGAGATGAAAAAGATCATCAAGAAGGGGGACCGGCTGGAGCGCTTTACCATGAGCCGGGACGAGGCCATCGCCATGTATCGGGAGAAGGGCGAGGACTACAAGGTGGAGCTGATCCAGGATCTGCCCGAGGGAGAGGAGATCTCCTTCTATCAGCAGGGGGACTTCGTGGAGCTTTGCGCGGGGCCCCACCTGATGAGCACCAAGCCCATCAAGGCCTTCAAGCTGACCTCCTCCTCCGGCGCCTACTGGCGTGGGGATGAGAACAACAAGATGCTCACCCGGATCTACGGAACGGCCTACACCAAGAAGGCGGATCTGGAGGAATACCTGGAGTACCTGGCGGACATCCGCAACCGGGACCACAACAAGCTGGGCCGGGAGATGGAACTGTTCACCACCGTGGACGTGGTGGGTCAGGGCCTGCCCCTGTTCATGCCCAAAGGCACCAAGGTCATCCAGAAACTCCAGCGGTGGATCGAGGATCTGGAGGATTACGAGTGGGGCTATGTCCGCACCCGGACGCCCCTCATGGCCAAGTCCACCCTGTACAAGATCTCCGACCACTGGTACCACTACCGTGACGGCATGTTCCTCCTGGGCTACGACAACATGGAGGACGTCCTGGCTGCAGAGGACCGGTCCGACGAAGTTCGGGGCGTGCAGGATCTGGGACTGATCGCCGAGGACGCGGACGCCAACGTCTACGCCCTGCGGCCCATGACCTGCCCCTTCCAGTACTATGTGTACAAAGCCAAGCAGCACAGCTACCGGGATCTGCCCTACCGGATGGGCGAGACCTCGACCCTGTTCAGAAATGAGGACTCCGGGGAGATGCACGGGCTGACCCGCGTGCGTCAGTTCACCATTTCCGAGGGCCATCTGGTCTGCACCCCGGAACAGGTGGACGAGGAATTCAAGAACTGCGTCTCCCTGGCCAAGCACTGCCTGACCACCCTGGGACTGGAGGACGACGTGACCTACCGGTTTTCCAAGTGGGATCCGGAGGACTCGGAAAAGTATCTGGGCACGGCGGAGGAATGGGACAAAGTCCAGGATGCCATGCGCAAGATCCTGGACGAGATCGGTCTGGAGTACACCGAGGAAGCCGGCGAAGCGGCCTTCTACGGACCTAAGCTGGACATCCAGGCGAAGAACGTCTACGGCAAGGAAGACACCATGATCACCATTCAGCTGGACATGTTCCTGGCGGAGCGGTACGACATGTACTACGTGGACAGCGACGGGGAGAGGAAACGTCCCTACATCATCCACCGTACATCCCTGGGTTGCTACGAACGGACTCTGGCCTGGCTCATCGAAAAACACGCGGGCAAGTTCCCCACCTGGCTCTGCCCCGAGCAGGTCCGCGTCCTTCCCGTCTCGGAGAAGTTCGAGGAATATGCAAAGGCAGTCCGGGCCGAGCTGGCCAGAAATGGTGTCGATGTCACCCTGGACGACAGCTCCGAGAGGATCGGCTACAAGATCCGGGCGGCCCAGATGGAAAAGATCCCGTACATGCTGGTGGTAGGCGGCAAGGAAGCCGAGGACGGCACCGTGTCCGTCCGGTCCCGGTTCGCCGGTGACGAGGGGGTCAAGCCGTTGGGCGAGTTCGTCTCCGCCATCTGCGAAGAGATCAGAACAAAAGAATTCCGCCAGGAAGTTCCGGCGGATGAAAAGAAATAGGGTCCGGCCTGCGGCCGGCCGCGGTCCCGGACCTGGTCACGGTCACAGACCGTCCGATCAGTGGCGGGGGACCTCCACCGGGCTTTCCAGCCGGGTGCCGTAATACTCCGAAGGGATCAGAGCGGTGTCGTCGACATAGTTGTTGGCGGCGCCGTTTTCTCTTACGGGGTGAATACCGCTGCCGCTGTACCGGTAGATGGTCAGTTTATCCGGCTGGATCCGGCACACGGTCCCGGTGAGGGTGGTATCCGAGGAGGTGTCGCTCACGTAGCCGGTGTAGCCGGCGTTGAAATAGGTGAAGGTCAGGGTCTCTTCGGTGTAGCGGTCCGTGGTGGTATCGTTATCCTCGAAAGCCGGGATCAGGATCTGATCTCCGGGAGCCATGAAAGCGCTGCTGCCACCCAGGTAGCTGTCCCATCCTTTGGAGTGGTTGTGGCCGTGGATGCAGACGATGTCCAGCTTCCTGCCGGCTTCGTTGATCACGTCGAAGACCAGGGAGGAATAGAGGTTGTCTCCCGTGGTGTGAAGGGACGAGGTCCTGGCGGTGTAGTGAAGGGGCACGTGAATGGCGATGATCACCGGGCGGCTCTCGCCCCGGGAGATCAGTCCGTCCAGACAGGTCTTCAGTTCCTTGGAGGAGTTCTTCACCTTGTCCAGGCAGCCGCCGGTCTTGCCCTGCTTCCAGGGGAAATCGCTTTCCGTATTCATCACGTACACCAGATAGTCCTCGTACTCGTGGAGATCGGAGGCGGTGATGGAATCGGTGAGATGATCGTGGTTGCCCTGGGTGAACAGGATCCTGTCCCCGGCCAGGTCGGGATAGGCGCCGGAGACGATCCCTTTGATCTCCTCGATGGAATCGTCCGGGCTCAGCTGATAGTCCCACTGGCCGTGGACGTTGGTGTAGTCCCCGCAGTAGATGAGGCCGTCCAGCTTCGGGTGGTCGGCCTGGACCGAAATGAGGATCTCAGAGAGGGTCGCCGAAGGAGCCGGGAATCCATCCTCCCCCTGATAGTCGGACGCAAAGAACAGGGTCGCATCCTGCCCGGACTTGTCGGCGGCGCTTCCGCTTTGGTTGCTTCCGTCTCCGTCCGCATCGCCCTGATCGTTTCCGGTTCCGTCGCCCGGATCCTCTGCGCCGGGATCCACGTTCTGGCCATCCGGGCCTTGAGCCTGGGCTTCCGTTGCCTTTGCATCCCCGGGATCTGCGTGGTCATGGAGCAGGAAATACCCGCCGACACCGGCGAGGACGATGGCCAGGGCGATAAGAATGGTCAGGGTGGTGCGTTTCATGGGTGGATCTCCTTCGTTTCGTACTGGGGACAGTATACCACAGGCCCCGGCCTTTGCAGAAAAAACTGCTCCGAAGCGTCAATACGAAAAAAACTGTTAGAAATGGGGCCGCAAAGGCAACAAAAGACCGCCCGGTAAAGGGCGGCCCGTGTGTTTCTCGTTATTTGCTCAGAAGGCGGGACTTATTCGTCTGCGCCGACCGGCTCGAAGTATTCCTTGCCTACTCCGCACTCGGGGCAGATCCAGGTTTCCGGCAGATCTTCGAACTCCACTCCGGGAGCTACGCCGCCGTCCAGGTCGCCCTTCTGGGGGTTATAAACGTAATCGCAAGCTTTGCAGCAATATTTCTTTGCCATAATATTACCTCCTTGTTGGTTAATCCTATGGGTTGAGTATACTCCGTGGAGGAAATAATGTCCAGCGGGATTTTTCCGGGGCTCGTCCTGCGGGAGAGGGGAGGCCCGTTACCGCGGGACTGTCTACCGTACGGTCAGCAGCTCCTCTACCGTCTTTCTCTTGGGGCCGTTGGGGGATTCCGCCGGATGGCCGAGGGGGATCAGACAGGACACGATCTGGTCCTCGGGAAGATCCAGGGCCTTGGCCACGGCGGCGTCATCGAAGACGCCCAGGATCACCGTGCCCAGTCCCGCGTCGTGGGCGGCCAGGCAGAAAGTCTGTGCGCAGATCCCCGCGTCGAAGACTTCCCAGCGATCCTCTTTGCTGGTGGAGTAGGAACCGTCCTTCTCGAAACCGGCCCGTCCGTGGATGGTCGTCATGACGATGAGCGCCGGGGCGCTGTTGATGATCTCCGTGTTGTGGGAATACCCCAGGACGCACTCCTCGGCGATCTTTGCCTTGAGGGCGGGATCGACGACCGCGACGTAGCGGGCGGTCTGTGTATTTTTCCAGGTTGGGGACATGGCGGCCGCCTCCACGATCTGTTCGATCTGAGCGGGATCCACCGGAGTGTCCTCAAACTTCCGGATGCTTCTTCTGGTCTTGATACAGTCAATAGCGTTCATGTATTTCCTCCTTTTATTTTTCCGGCTCCGCGTCAGCAAGAGCGTAGCCGATGTTTTCTGCGTGATCGCCGACCCTCTCCAGATCGGTGACAAGGTTGGTGAAAATGATACCGGCGACGGGTTCGCATCCGGCGTTCATGAGGCGCTCCACGTGGTGGTTTACCAGCTGGGTCTTCTTCAGATCGATTCCCGTCTCCAGTTTGTCCAGCTGAGACAGTCTGGTGTAGTCCTCGGTAGCGAAGATCTCCAGGGCCAGATGGACGATGTTCCTGGCGTCGTCGGCAAGGTCGTGGAGCTCCCGGAGCGCGTCCTCAGAAAGATGGCTCTTCTTGTCCCGCATCTCTTCGGCGAATTCCACGATGTTCTCCGCGTGATCCGAGATCCGCTCGATATCGGTGACGGCGATGGCCATCTGGGAGACCCGGCCTACCGCCTCGTCGTTTAAGGACATGGTCCGAAGCTCCAGCATGGCGTTGTCGATGGCCTTGTTCAGGACATTGACGCTCTCCTCGCGGGACTTGACGGAGATGACCTTGTTCACGTCGTAGTCGAAAAAGCAGTCCAGGGCTTTGGAAAGATTCTTCTCGGCGATACCGCCCATCCGGACGATCTCACGGTGAGCGTTGGCCAGAGCCATCTGGGACGGCATGTTCTTCATGTTGACCATATACTGAAGCTTCCGGTCTTCCAGGGCCTCGTTCTCCTCGGGGAGAACGGGGATGATCTTCTCGGCGATGCGGATGATCAGGCCGGTGATGGGAAGCTCCAGCGCCACGGCAATGATGGCGAAAATGGTGTGGGTGTTAGCCACCTGCCGGGCGATATTGTCCGGCGACAGACTCTGGATCAGATCCAGGATCTGGGGGAATACGTTGATGAGAATGATCAGGATCACAGCTCGGATCACATTGAACAGCAGATTCAGTATGGCCGTCCGCTTGCCGTTGCGGTTGGTGGTCAGGGAAGCGATCAGGTTGGGGGTCACCGATCCGATGGCGGCGCCGATGACCAGGTAGACGGCAGTATGATAGCCCAGCAGCCCCTGGATCGCAAAGGTCTGGAAGATGACCGTGGACGACGAGGAACTCTGGAGCAGAGCGGTGAACAGGATGCCGAATATGACGGCCATGGCCGGGTTATCCAGTCCGGAGATGATGTTGACGAATTCTTCGCTTTTGGACATGGGCGCGATGGCGGCCTTCATGATGGCGATCCCGACGAACAGCATGCCGAAGCCCATGAGGAACTCACCGATATATTTGACGGTGGGCTTCTTCATGAACAGGAACATGATGGTGCCGGCAAACATAATGAGAGGCGCATAGGCCGAAATGTTGAAGGCGGTGATCTGTGCGGTGATCGTGGTACCGATGTTGGCGCCCATGATCACGCCGATGGCCTGGGACAGGGACATCATCCCTGAATTGACGAAGCCGATGACCATGATGTCCGTCGCCGAAGAGCTTTGGACCAGGATGGTTACGGCAAATCCCACGAAGACAGCCATGAATTTGTTCGAGGTAGCCTTTTCCAGTATGGTCTGCAGATTGTCTCCGCATGCGTTTCGAAGACCGGACGACATGACGGTCATTCCATAAAGGAACAGGCCGACGCCGCCGAGCAGCGAAAACACTGATGTCAATGTCATTCTTCTCCTCCGGAATTCAAGTGCAATTCAATCCATCATGTATTATAAGACCAGGAGGAGCAAATGTCACGAAAAACATGTCCGGGAAGTCCTTGGACCGGAGGACCGCGCCAATGACACCACTTTGTGGTATAATCGGATTCGTCACCGCAGTGGCCGGAAACCGGCCCCGCAAACGAAGGAAAACCGGGAATAATGAAACAGCGTTTTGCCGAATTTCTCGTCGAAAAAAGCAAAATCATCCTGATCTCGTTCATATTTTTAGCTTTGATCTGTGCCGCTCTGATCCCCCGGGTCACCGTGAATCAGGATATGACCAGGTACCTGCCCAAGGATTCTTCCATGCGCCAGGGACTGGATCTCATGCGGGCTGAATTCGGCAACGAAAACGCATCAGAACTCCAGGTCATGTTCGGCGATCTGAAGACCCAGAAGGAGAAGGACCGGATCAAGGCAGAACTTGAGGCCATCCCGGGAGCCGCCTCTGTGGACTACGAGGCGGACAGCAAAGACTACAACCGGGGGTCCTGCACCCTCTATATCATCCACTGCGACCACAAATCCTATTCCAAGACCGCCGCCGGCATCCGAAAAGAGGTAAAGGACAGATACGAGGACACCCACCAGATCGCTCTGGGCGGATCCATCCAGTCCTCCAACGAGTCGGGCCTGCCCCTTTGGATCGCCATCACCGCCGTGGCTCTGGTCTTCCTCATCCTGCTGATCATGGCAAACTCCTGGATCGAGCCTTTGGCCTTTCTCATCACCATCGCCATCGCGGTGCTGATCAACATGGGCACCTATATATTCTATCCCAGCATCTCCAAGACCACCTTCGGCATCGTGGCCGTGCTTCAGCTGGCCCTGAGTATGGACTATTCCATTATGCTGCTGAACCGGTATCGCCAGCAAAGGCAACGGATGCCGGATAAAAAGTCTGCCATGAAGGAGGCCCTGGCCCTGTCCTTCGGGGCCATCTCGGGAAGTTCCCTTACTACCTTTGCCGGACTTCTGGCCCTGGTCTTCATGAGTTTCACCGTGGGAGCGGACGTGGGCCTGGCCCTGGCCAAGGGGGTCATCGCAAGCCTGATCTGCATCTTCACCGTGCTCCCGGCGCTGCTCCTCGGGTTCGACGATCTCATGCTCCGCACGGCCAAGAAGACCCTGCCCTTCGATCTGCCCAGACTGAGCCGGGTCCAGTTCCGGCTGCGGCTCCCTCTGACCCTGTTCTTCGTCTGCATGCTTGGCGCAGGACTCTTCGTCCGAAGCGGCGTGGACTTTTCCTACGCTCAGTACGAGAGCAATTCTCCCATCGACAAGGTGTTCGGATACAACAACTCCATCGTGATGCTCTACGATGAGAAGGACGGAGCATCCGCGGGAGCACTCGCGGCCAAGCTGGATGATCATGCTCCCGTGAAGAGCGCCGTCTGCTATGAGAGTACGATCGGGAAAAAACGGACGGCGGAGGACATGAAGACCTTCATCGATGACATGCGGGACGAAAGTGACAACGGGTCCTTCTCTGCCTTTGGATCATCGGACACGGACTTCTCGGACACCGCCACCGGCGACAGGTCGCTGACCGTGGACACCCTGCGGCTGATCTACTACGACTACTTCGTCCGGGACCCTGAGTTCACCATGACCATTCCCCAGTTCACCGCCTATCTGAAGGACGACGTGATGGAGGATCCGGATTTCCAGGAAGCCATCGACCAGGAGATGCGGGACCAGGTCAGCGACCTGTCCCGGTTCACCGATGTGGCGGCCCTGACCAGCAGGAAGGGGGCCGCAGGCCTGGCCAATTTCTTCGACATGAAGAAAAAGCAGGCCCGCCAGCTTCTGCTCTATTATCAGATCAAAAAAGGAAACGACAGCGGCGGGAAGATGACCCTGCCCACCCTCATCGCCTTTCTCGTTAACGACGTGGCCGGGGATCCGGACTACGGGAGCATGATGGACGGAGAGGCGGTGGATCAGCTGAAAACCCTCCGGCCCTTTACCGATAAGGATACGATCACCGAGCCCATGGGGGTCGACCAGGCGGCCCAGGCTTTGGGCATGGACGAAGCCCAGATGCGGCTGGTGTACGTCCTGGCCCGGGCAAAGGCAGGTCCCGACTCGGTGCTGACCATCGGGGATCTGGCCGCCGCCCTGGAGGAGATGGCCGCCGATCCCATCCTGTCCCAGCAGTTTGGCAACGAACAGACGGCCCAGCTCATCGCCGGGCTGAAACAGATCGCCGCCATGGATCCTTCGGCATCGGACATGGTGGCCATGGAGCAGCGGCTGCAGGGGTACGGGATGCCTTTGGATCTTCAGACCCTGGCCATGATCTACGCCTGGCATGAGGTGGCGGTGACCCCGGAGAAATGCCTCCTCACCCTGCCTCAGGTGGTGAACTTCCTG
>CADBQT010000135.1 GCA_902796875.1 uncultured Eubacteriales bacterium | reverse complement strand
CTCCGCCGGCGACCACAACGGCTCCGGCCAACAACAGCAATGACTCCGCCGGAAATGGAGAGGGAAGCGGCAACTGATCGGACGCCCGCCCGGCGGGATAAAACGGGCCTTCGGATCTGCGCGGTCTCGGCCCATAACCAAACAGGAAATCAAAGAGGCTGCTGCCTCGGCACCAGGAAGTGTCGAAGGGAGCAGCCTTTTTTCGTGCGTTGATTTCTCGCCTACGCCTTCCGGCCTTTGCGGCGGAGGACGATGTATGCGACGAGGCAGATGGCGATGATCACCAGGCTGATGACCTGGGCCTGCTTGAACGGACCGATCATCAGGCTGTCCGTGCGGAGGGCCTCCACGAAGAAGCGCTCCACCGAATAGAGGATCCCGTAGAGAAGGATGATCTGTCCCTCGAATCCCCGGCGGCGGTCCAGCCACAGGAGAAAGAGGAAGAGCAGGAAGCACCAGATGGATTCGTAGAGGAAGGTGGGATGGACCGGCTGTCCGTCTACGGTGATGGCCCAGGGAAGATCCGTGGGTCCGCCGTGGGCTTCCGAGTTGAAGTAATTCCCCCACCGGCCGATGGCCTGGGCCAGGGCCAGGGAAGGGGCCGCCAGATCGAAGAGATTCAGGGGACGGATCTTCCAGATGTGGCAGAGGATGAGGGCGGTGCCCAGTCCGGCGATGATGCCGCCGTGGACCGCCAGTCCGCCGCCCCGGATATTGATCATATGAAAGAAATCCCCGGCGTACCAGTCCCAGTGAAAGAGGACGTAGTAGATCCGGGCGCCGATGATGCCGGCGGGCACGCAGATCAGAACGAAGTTAAGGATCTGATCCGAAGTCAGGTCGTGACGGGGCGCCCGAAGACAGCAGATCAAAGTCGCCAGGATGATCCCGGAACAGATCAGGATGGCGTACCACATGATATCGATACCGAAAATATTGAATGCGACAGGATCCGGGATTGGCATGATGATCCTCAGTTTTCGGAGACCATGGTCTCGGGATCCAAAGGCAGGATGAGCTCTACGGTGTCACCCATGACGTAGACCGTGTAGAGTGACGTGTCGTCATCCTGAACAGATTCGATGAACTCGGGCACATCGCAGAGGGTGGGTTCTCCATCCTTCATGATCACGAGTCCTACATCGCTGCCGAAGGCGTATTCGCTGGTCATGTTCCGATCGGCAATGTAATATCCGCCGTCGTAATTCTCATTGACGACGACTTCCTTTTGTTTGACCTGAACGGTGTAGTTTCCCTCTTCTCCGGTGATGGTGACGTTTCCGACGACCGTCTCTGCGCCGTCGGTGGTCAGCTGCTGGGCATAGTCGCCGGTCAGGAAGTCGACGGTGAATTCCTGATCGCCGTAATCCAGGTCGGAATCATCGTTGCCTCCGCATCCCGCAAAGGCGGTGATCATGAAGGCGCTTACAAGCCCGGCCAGCAGTATTCTCATTCCCTTTTTCTTCATCATATCCCCCCGATATGGTTCGCTCTAGTCAAATCCAGTGAAAGTACATACATAATACACTGAAAACCGGGGAAAAACAAGGGCTTTCAGGCCCATCCTGCCTTTGCGGGATGAGGCGCAGTGGTGGAAAAGTGAGAAAAACCGGGCTGAGTGGAGTAAAGTTGTTGACAAGTGGTGGATATAGGCATAAAATGGTGGTGCAATAAGGTGGAGAGGAGCCCCTATGTTTGTTGGAAAGTACACGAATTCCATAGACGCCAAGTCCCGGCTGATCGTGCCTGCCCGTTTTCGGGAGGAACTGCGGGGACGTTGTGTACTGGCCAAGGCGCTGGACCGCTGCCTCACCATCTACACCATGGAGGAGTGGGAGAAGTTCGCCAACAAGCTGGACGAACTGCCTGGCGGCAGAGAGGACATCCGCCGCCTGAAACGCCACTTCAATTCGTCCGCCGCCGAATGCGATATCGATAAGCAGGGGCGGATGACGATCCCTCAGGAACTTCGCGAGTACGCGGGGATCACCCGGGATCTGGTGACCATCGGAAGCAACCGGACCATCGAGGTCTGGAGCAAGGAGAACTGGGATGCGGAGCTGAATCCGGATACGGGAGAACTCCTGGATGTGGCCGAGATCGCCGAGGGGCTGGAACTCTATGGATTTTAAGCACACACCGGTACTCTTTGAGGAGTGCATGAAGGGGCTGGACATCCGGCCCGGCGGGACCTACGTGGACGGGACCCTGGGTGGCGCAGGCCACAGTCTGGGGATCACCGAGCGGATGGGACCGGAGGGCACACTCATCGGGATCGATCGGGATGAGGAAGCGCTGAAAGCGGCGGAGCAAAGGCTGGCCGGGCGCCCCGGAAACATCATCCTGGTCAACCGAACGTACGCGGAGATAAAGGACATCCTGGCTGAACAGGGGGTCGACCAGATCAACGGCGCGCTGCTGGACATCGGCGTCTCCTCCTATCAGCTGGACAACGAGGAGAGAGGCTTCTCCTACATGAAGGACGCGCCACTGGACATGCGGATGGATCGAAAGGGATCCTTCAGCGCATGGGACGTGGTCAACGGATACGAAGAGGATCGACTCGCCGAGCTGATCCGGGACTACGGGGAAGAACGGTGGGCCAGGCGGATCGCCTCGTTCATCGTCAGGGAGAGAAAGAACTCCCCCATAGAGACCACCGGAGAGCTGACGGAGATCATCAAAGCGGCGATCCCGGCATCGGCAAGAAGGGACGGACCTCATCCGGCGAAGCGGACTTTCCAGGCGATCCGGATCGAAGTCAATGGAGAACTGGATCAGCTGGCCAGAGCATGCGACGCCTACTGCGACGTACTGGCCCCGGGAGGACGGCTGGCCATCATCACTTTCCACTCCCTGGAGGATCGGATCGTGAAGGAGGCCTTTGGGAGAAGGCTGAACCCCTGTACCTGTCCGAAGGATCTGCCTTGTGTATGCGGGAAGAAACCGGACGTGAGGAAGGTGACGGGCAAGCCCATCATCCCCACGGAGGAAGAGAGAGAAACGAATCCCAGAGCGCGAAGCGCGAAACTGAGGATCATCGAGAAGCGGTAAAAGGGGCCGCACGGGGATCAGAGAGGAGCGCAGACAGAAAATAAACTTTTAGAGGTTACGAAGCTATGATGGCAGCAGAACAATGGTATGAATTCCAAGAACAGTACCAGAAGTACGGACTGGACATGGAACCCGCCAGAAGCCCTGAACGCAGGCGGAGGAGAAAATCGGGACCGACCTTAAAGATCGGACCGGGATTCCTCTTCGGCAAGGAAAAGAAGATCATCCTGTTCATGGTGCTGGTGGTCACGATCGCAATGATCATGTTCATCGTGACGACGGCGATCGCCTCGTCCATACGGTACGAGATCAGTGTGACCCAGGCGGAGAACGCTGCCCTTTGGGATGAGATCAAACACATGCAATCCTCCCAGACGACCATGAACGGCGTCGGCTATGTGGAGGAGAAGGCGGACGATGAACTGGGAATGAAGGTGGCCGGAAACGAACGCTGCGTCTACCTGACCCGGGAGGATATCCCGCCCGCCGGGTTTGCGGATGTCCTGAAGTCCAAAACCTATAACTAACAGCCAAACCAACCCGGACTGCTGCTGCGCCTGTTCGCCGGCAGTCCGGGTCCCCTTATTTTTTTCGGAAGAATCTGCAGAAGATCGAGGAAGGGAAGACCCCTTCCCGGAGAGGATAAACATGTCGGTATCGGAGAGAAGCAAACGAAATCTGCTCATCGTTGTGGGCCTGATTTTTGCCATGCTTCTCATCCTTGCTTTTCGGGTAGGCTGGATCCAGATCGTCAAGGGAGAGGAGTACTCGGCCCGGGCGATCCAGCAGCAGACCAAGGACAAGACCCTGAACGCGGAGCGGGGAGTCATCTACGATACCAACGGCGAAGAACTGGCGGTGAGCATCCGGTGCTACTCCGTCTGGATCCGTCCCGATGCCGTAAAGGCAGGGGAGACCGTCGCCGAGAAGAACAAGAACGTCGCCGCCACCAAGAAGGCGCTGACGGACAATATGGACATCGAGCCGGAGAAGATCACCCAGGTCCTGGCTTCGGGAGAGAAGCTGGTCTGTCTGGGCAGAGGCCTCGAGGCAGACGCGGCGGACCGGATCCGGGCGTCGGGGGCCAAAGGCATCGAACTGGCCGAAGACACCAAGCGGAATTATCCTCTGAAGGAGAGCGCCGCTCATGTTTTGGGTTCGGTCAACATCGACAACGTGGGTCTTTCCGGACTGGAACTTCAGTACAACTCCACCCTGAGCGGGATCTCCGGACGGTGGATCAGCTACACGGACACCGGCGGCAAGGAACTGGTCAACTCCTACGACGAGGAGCGGTTCTACCAGGCCAAGGACGGGTACAACATCGTGACCACCCTGGACCACGTGGTCCAGCATTACCTGGAGGAAGCCCTGGCCAGCGCCCAGAAGAAGACCAAGTCCAAGCGGACCATGGGCATCGTCATGGAAGTGGAGACGGGGAGGATCCTGGCTATGGCCCAGAATCCGTCTTTCGATCTGAACGACCCCATGGAGCCGGCGGATGAGAAGGACCGGAAGAAGTTCAAGAAGATGTCCGCCGAAGAGCAGGGAGAATACCTTTCGGATATGTGGAGAAACTCCCTGATCTCCGACGTCTATGAACCGGGTTCCACCTTTAAGCTGATCACCACCTCCACCGCCCTGGAGGAGGACGTGACCAACCTGACCAGGACCTATACCTGCAACAGCGGATACAAAGTGGCCGGCCGGTTCATCCAGTGCTGGGCCTATCCCGATTCCCACGGGGAGGAGACCCTGAAGGAAGCGGTGAGCAATTCCTGCAACCCGGTGTTCATGAAGATCGCCCTGAAGATCGGTCTGGACACTTTTTACGAGTACATCGAT
>CADBQT010000134.1 GCA_902796875.1 uncultured Eubacteriales bacterium | reverse complement strand
TGCCTGGTCCGCTGTTGACTTCGTCGTCTAATGAAAACACGCAAAAGTAACGTCCCGTGTTTCCCGAACGCTCTGCATAGATATATTCATTCTATCACATTTTCGGGGGTTTGTTCGGATTTTTTGGAAAGGCGGTCTGGGGTCAATTCTCGCCGTAAAGGTCCCGGGTGTAGACTTTTTCCCGGTAATCCTTCAGTTCTTCGCTCATCCGGTTGGCAGCGATGATGTCGGCCTGGCGGCAGAAGTCATCCAGATCGTCGATGACCTGAGCGCCACGGAAGGAATCGGCTTCCAGAGACGGTTCGTAGATGATGACCCGGATGCCCTCTTCCATGAGAGCCTCCATGATCTTCACCACGGCAGACTCCCAGGCGTTGCCGCTGCCGGCTTTGAAATTGATCCGGTAGATGCCTACGGTCTTAGGCCCGGCGTCCAGGATCTGGTCGGTAATGTGCTCCATCCGGCCCCGGTTGGCTCCGGGGATGGCTCGAATGAGGTCCCCTGCCTTTCCATCGAAGGCTGCGGCCGTCTGTTTCACATCCTTGGGCAGACAGTACCCTCCGTAGCCGAAGGAGGGGTTGTTGTACTCCGCCCCGATCCGGGGATCCAGCCCCATGCCGTCGATGATCTCCCCGGCATTCAGGCCACGGTCCTCCGCCAGGGTGTCCACTTCGTTGAAGAAGGCCACCCGCATGGCCAGATAGGTGTGTGAGAGCAACTTGATGGCCTCCGCCGCTTCACAGCCAGTCAGAAGAGCGGGAACGTTTCCCGTTTCGATGCTGGCAAGAAGAAGGTCTCTCACTTCCTCGCCCCGATGATCCCGGTCGCCGATGACGATCCGGGACGGACGGAGGCTGTCCTCCAGAGCCCGGCTCTCCCGAAGGAATTCCGGGGAGAAGACGATCCGGTCCGTGTGGAATTTTTCCCTCATGCGGGCGGTAAAGCCCACGGGGATGGTAGAGCGGATGACGATGGTGCTGTCCTCATTCCGGGCAAGAGCCGCCTGGATCACCTCCTCCACGCTGGAGGTGTCGAAGCCGCCGGTAGATTCGTCGTAGTTTGTGGGCACGGCAACGAAAACGAAATCTGCATCCCTGTAGGCTTCGTCCGTGGCCGGGGCCGCGGTGATGTCCGTCTCATGATCGGCCAGAAAGTCCCGGATCTGAGGATCGGCAAATCCGATCTTCCCCTGCCGGAAGCCCTCGACTCTTTCCCGGTCGGTGTCCACGACGGTGACGCTGCACTTTCGGGACAAAACGACGGCAAGGGAAAGACCGACATATCCCATGCCGGCAACGGTGACCTTTTTCCTGTTTTCTCTGACTTCGTCCATAGTGCTGGCCCCTTCAGATTCGCGTCTTCGTCCCGGCGCCCGCCGCATCATCTCTCTGGCGCCCGCCGCATTGAAAAAAGCCGCTGCCGGACAGGCAGCAGCTTTTGGTTCGATTTAGTCCTGGGTGTAGGGAAGAAGGGCTACGATCCGAGCTCTCTTGATGGCCCGGGTCACTTCTCTCTGATGCATCGCACAGGTGCCCGTGATTCTCTTGGGCAGGATCTTGCCTCTCTCGGTGACGAACTTCTTCAGCGTCTCTACATCCTTGTAATCGATTTCCGTATTCTTCTCCGCGCAGAACTGGCAGACCTTTCTCCGTCTCATGCCACCGCGCCGTCTGTTATCCATTGCCATGGTACTGTCTCCTTTCGTTTAGAACGGAAGATCATCATCTTCCACCGACTGAAAGCCCGGCGGGATGTCGTCCTGAGGCTGTCCGCCTGCAGGTTCCTGAGCCGGAGCGCTCTGCATGGGAGCACTCTGGGCCGGCTGACCGAAGCCGCCGTCCGCAGCTCCGCCGAAACCGCCCTGGTTTCCATCGAAGCTGCCCTGGTTAAATCCCTGGTTTCCGCCAAATCCGCCCTGTCCTCCTTCGTTGCGGGAGGAAAGGAATTCCACGTTATTGGCGATGACCTCCGTCGTGTAAACGGTGTTTCCTTCTTTATTGGTGTAGCTTCCGGTCTGGATCCTTCCGTTGACCGCTACTTTTCTCCCTTTGGCGAGGTACTTCTCGCAGTTCTCCGCCGTGCGGCCGAAGACCACGATGGGAATGAAGCTGGCCTGGTCTTCCCAGGTCTGGGTCTGCGGATTACGTCTGCGGTCGTTCACCGCAATGGTAAATCTGCAGATCGCCGTCTGATTCGCCCCTGTCGAATACCGCAGCTCCGGGTCTCTCGCCAGATTCCCGATCAATACTACCTGATTCATAGCTAACCCCTCTTATTTCTCGTCCTTGTTGACGATCAGATGCCGCATGACGTGGTCAGAGATACGCAGTCTCCGGTCGAGTTCCTTGGGCAGCGTGGGCTGCGCCTTGAATTCGATGACCACATAGTATCCTTCAGACTTCTTCTGGATCGGATACGCCAGCTTTCTCATGCCCCATTCATCCACATTGACGACTTCGCCGTCTGCCTCGATGATGCCCTTGACGGACTCGACGGTGGCTGCCTTGGCGTCATCTTCCAATGCGGGATCGATGATGAACATCAGCTCGTAGTTTGTCATTTCTTTTCACCTCCCTATGGACTTAAGTGGCGATGGGTCTACCCATCGCAAGGATCGTTTCCCGGCTTTTCGCCGGTTGCCCGCAGAATCGCGTGCCCATTTATTATACACGAACGCGCTGGAATTGCAAGGGATTTTTCCCGTCCGCCCCGGTCTGATCATTCCCGTCCAGCCCGGTCTAGTTCACCGCCTGAAGGCTCAGGTAAAGGCCCGCCGCCAGCGCCGCCAGGATCACGAAGAACAGAAGCGCTTTGGATCCGCCCCGCTTTAAGGGGATCTCCTCCCAAAGCTGGATCTCCGTCCGCACCGCCAGCTCCCTGGCTCCCCGGGTGAAGGTGGAGTTGGTCATGACCATTCCCCGGTCGCAGGAATAGAACTGCTTTCCTGCAAAGGCTTCCTGGACCGCGGAGTTCCCCACCGGCTTCCGGTACAGCTTGCACTGGACGGCATAGGTCTTCCCCCACCGTTTGGCCAGGATGTCCGCCCCCTGATCGCCGCTGCCTTTGGTCACCCGGACCTTCTTGTAGCCTTTGCGGCGGAGCAGGTCTGCGCAGTATTCCTCAAATTCTCTTCCCGTCATCTCCCTCTTCATTTTGCAAGGGCCGGGATCAGCGGGTCGCCGGCGATGAAGTTGTCGATGAGACGGGTGGTGCCGATCCGGACCGCCATGGCCACCAGGTCTCCTTCCCGGAGCTTCTCGATCGGCTGCATGGACAGTCCGTCCACGATCTCGATGTAGTCGACCTCCGCCATGGGTTCCGACTTAAGCTCGTCTTCCATGATCCGGGTGAGCTTTGCGGCATCGTCCTCTCCCGCGGCGTAGGCATCCTGGGCCAGACGCAGGGCGCGGGAAAGCACACGGGACGCGACCCGCTCCTCCTCGCTGAGGTAGGTGTTCCTGGAGCTTTTGGCCAGGCCGTCCTCCTCCCGGATCGTGGGGCAGCCCACCACCTCAAGATTCACGTTCAGGTCCCGCACCATCCGCCGTACCACCGCCAGTTGCTGGGCGTCCTTCTTGCCCATATACATCCGGTTGGGGTAGACGACGTTGATCAGCTTGGTCAGCACGGTGCACACTCCCCGGAACATGACCGGCCGGCTCCTGCCGCAAAGGCCTTCCGACACCACGGTCATATCCACGAAGGTGCAGAAATCTTCCGGATACATCTCCTCCGGTTCCGGCGCAAAGACCATGTCCACGCCTTCGGCCTCCATCAGCCGGCAGTCCCGCTCGAAATCTCTCGGGTATTTGGCCAGGTCCTCCGTGGGACCGAACTGCATGGGGTTGACGAAAAGGGAGGCCACCGTCCGGTCGTTCTCACTCTTCGACGCCTTCATCAGGGACAGGTGCCCTTCGTGAAGGTAACCCATGGTGGGACAAAAGCCGATAGAAAGCCCCTCCGCTTTCCACTGCCAGATCTGCCGCCGTGTTTCTTCGATGGTTTTTGCGATGATCATTTGCTCCTCCTCGGTACTGTCTGGCCGCCCATCAGTACAGCTTGGCCAGATACTCGGGATCCACCTCGCCGTCCACTGCGGCTTCGTGACGAAGCTCCTTCGTCAGACGGCCCAGGATCTCCGGTTCATTCATTTTAAAGGATCTCTCCTCGTCGGGGAAAGTCCCCGCCTTGACCTCGGCGTCGTAATCGGTAAAGGCCTTGGTCATCATCTCGCCCACGTTGCCGAACTGCTTGACGAACTTGGGCACGAAATCGGTGAACATGCCCAGCATATCCTGATACACCAGGATCTGTCCGTCGCAGCCGTTTCCGCCGCCGATCCCGATGGTGGGGATCCGCAGGGCTTTGGATACGAACTCCGCCAGGGGGGCCGGGATCATTTCCAGCACCACCGAGAAGGCACCGGCGTCCTGGACGGCATAGGCATCTTCCAGCAGTTTCTTTGCCGCGCTCTCCGTTTTGGCCTGGACTTTGTTCCCACCCAGGGCGTTCACCGACTGGGGGGTCAGACCCAGGTGGGCCATCACCGGGATGCCGGCTTCCGTCATGGCTTTGATCTGGGGGCAGACCGATGCTCCCCCTTCAAGCTTGACGGCGCCGCCCCGGCCTTCCTTCATGAGCCGGCCGGCGTTTACCAAAGCCTGCTCCACCGACACCTGATAGGACATGAAGGGCATGTCCAGCACCACCAGAGTGTCGTGGCATCCCCGGGCCACCGCGCCGCCGAAAGTGATCATGTCCTCCATGGTCACCGACAGGGTGTCCGGGTAGCCCAGCATGGTGTTCCCCAGGGAATCTCCTACCAGCACCGCGTTGATCCCCGCGGCCTCCATCAGCTTGGCGGTCGAATAATCGTAGCATGTAAGCATGGAGATCTTTTCGCCGTTCCGCTTCATGTCCTGGAATGTGACTGCTGTGTTTTTCATCGTTCTTTTCCTTTCCTGCATCCGGTCAGTGCAATGTCCCTGCCGATGCATCCTTCAAAAACTTTTCCATCTCCGAATAGTCTCGATCCGGATTTTTCTCTCTGGCCAGAGCCAGAAGCTTATATGAGAGCAGCCGGTACAGTTCCCGGTCCTCTTCTTTGTCAAGGCAGGCCAGGTGTTTGCGCAAAGTCTCCGTATCCCCGCGCTCCACCGGCCCGGTCAGCGCCCGGGCGGGCCCGTCCGCCAGGGCGTGGCGGAGGTTCCCCTCCGCCAGAGGCGTCACCGCCTCCCGGGCCTCCTCCGCGCCAAAGCCGCAAACCTCCAGTTCCTTAAGCCCGGTATCCACCAGAGCCAGGACCAGATTGCTGACGATGGCCGCCGCCAGATGGTATCTGCGTTTTTCTTCCGGGGGGATCACCTTGAAGCGAAGCCCTGCCTTTGCGAGGAGGGTCTCCATCTCCCCGATCCTTTCCGGATCCCCTTCCAGGGTAAAAAAAGCATCCGCCAGTTCCCGGTAAGTCGTAAAACGATCGCTTACCGCAAACAACGGATGAACCGAATATCGAAAAGCGCCCTTTTCCGGCGCGCCGGGAAAGGCCTCCGCTGAGGAGATGCTTCCGCTGCAGTGACAGATCAGCTTGTCCTGAATGTTCCCGTCACTGATTTCTTCAAATACATGGGGGATCAGCCCGTCGGGCACGGTGAGAAACAGAACGTCGCAGTCGGCGATCAGCTCTTCCGGGTCGGCATAGACCTTCGTCTCCGTAAACTTCGCCGCCTCTTCCGCAGCCTTACGATCCTGGTCATGATACCCGGCAACATCAATGCCTTTGGTGCTCAGATATTTCCCAAGGGAACATCCGACTTTACCTGCTCCGATAAATCCTGTCTTCACGTCTATCCTCCGGTACAGTTTCCTCTTCTTCGCCGGCCCTCTGCCGGCCCTTGGAATACCGTCCTACGCGGGCATTTTACCACCTGCCGGCCCAGATGTGCAAGTTCTTTTTCCCAGGCCGGATTATTACATATTTCGCCCTCCGATCCAGCCGCCAGCCCGCCCGGCTACCTGAGCTTGTCGGCGATGAGCACCCCCACCAGGTTCCCCAGGATGGTCATGGCGATGAAGCTGAGGATGTGGATCCACCCGCTCCCCGTCCTGATGACGAAGACCGCGCCGGCGACCACCGCCACCAGCATGAGGATATTGAAGATGGTGGTCACGGTCTTATTGTCCAGCCGGCTGAGCAGCCCGGCGACCAG
>CADBQT010000133.1 GCA_902796875.1 uncultured Eubacteriales bacterium | reverse complement strand
GATCCTGGTGTATACGGGGGTAACGAAGAGGAACCGGTTTATCCTGAGAAGTTTTCTCCCCAGCCATCCGGGGAATAAGGCGTCCCTCCTCCTCCTGGGACTTCTGGTCGGGTTCGCCATGAATTTCGGATGCATCCTGTGCGCCATGGCCAACGGGGACATTCATCTGTTCCTTCAGTTTGCCGCAGCCCAGATCCCCTTCTACTGCTACGCCCTGTTCTTCGTGTTCATTCAGAGCGCGTCGGAGGAGCTGTGGTGCCGGGGCTTCATGCAGGAGCGGATCAACGTCAAATATCCCCTTTGGGTCGCCCTGCTGGTGAACGGCGTCTTCTTCGGATTGCTTCACGCCCTCAATCCGGGGGTGACCGTTTTCGCTGTGGTGGAGATCATCGTCTGCGGCGTCTCCTTCGCCATATCCAAGTGGGTCACCGGCAGCATCTGGTTCCCCATCGGCGTCCACACGGCGTGGAACTTCACCCAGAACCTGATCTTCGGCCTGCCCAACAGCGGGCTGGTATCCGAAGCATCCATCTTCGGACTGGACGCGGCGACGGCGCGAAGCTCCATGGTCTACAGCGTATCCTTCGGCGTAGAGGGAGCGATACCGGCCCTGATCGCCGATGCCCTTCTCGGCATCATCTGTCTCCTGATCGCCGTCAGGCAGGGGCGTCTGCCCGAGCTCATGCAAAAGCAGGTAACGCCGGGAAAGGATCCCGAGGGGCCTCAGCCTTTGCCCGACAATTACAAAAGAGACACCGAGCCGGAGACCGGCGAGTGGCACTATACCGACGAGGAAGAGAACTAGAGAAGATCCTTGAAGTGGATCCTGCCTTTGACCAGAATGGCCGCAGAACCGCCGACCCGGATCTGCAGGCCATTTTCGTCTCTGCGGATCGTGGAGCGGATCTCCGAGGGCCGGCCCATGGCCTCCCCCTGGATGAAGCGGCACTTATCTTTTTTGCAAAGGCCGTTGCGGATCAGGTAATAGGTCAGGGCGCCGTTTGCGGTGCCGGTGGCCGCCTCCTCGTCGATGTCGTAGAGAGGGGCGAAGTTCCGGCAGCGGGCGGTGATCTTTTCTCCCTCCCGCGCCAGCGCAAAGGCATGAACGCCGACCACGTCATACTTCCGGGAAAGCTCCGCCAGGGCAGGGAAGTCGGGATCGATGGATTCCAGGACCTCCGCCGAGGCGACGGGAAGCATGATATCGGGCAGACCGGTGGAGATAAGCTGAGGGAGAAGATCGATGTCGCAGTAATCGATCCCCATGACCTGGTACAGTTCCTGAAGCTCCTTGGGTTCCCGAATGGTGGAGATGTGCTTCGGCTCGGCCATGTCCATGAGGACGGTGTCCGAGGAAACGTCGATGATCAGATCGCCGGCCAGAGTTCGGTTGATGTAGGTCCCGCCCACATCGCAGATCTCGGCCTCGCGAAGGCACTTAAAGGAAGCGATGGTGGCGTGGCCGCAAAGGTCCACTTCGGCCGCAGGGGTGAAGTAACGGATCTGGAATCCCCCGTCGATGTCCGAAGGACGGACGGTCAGGGCCGGACCCATCTCTTCGATGGCCTGCTTAACTTCATCGGAGGACAGGGGCCGGATGAATGCGGTCTCCGAGTACCGCAGCTCGGCGGCGGTCTTCCGCATGATCTCATCGGCAGGGAAATCATCTCCCTCCTTCAGGATAACGACTCCGGCAGGATTGCCGCCAAAGGGGCGATCGGTGAACGCATCGGCGATGTAAAGACGAGACATGGGACCCTCCTTTCCCGATGAAGGCAGCGGGCTTCGCTGGCCAGCAGGTTGTTTATCTGAAGTATACCATAAATAACGGGTGGACGGAGGGAATTCCCGAAGGTAAAATAGAACCATAATGAAGGAGAAAAAGACTGACAAAAAAGAGACCCGAACCGATCTCGATCAGATCCGCGGGCGGGTGAGCGAAAGCTTTCTGGGGTCCATTTCCCGGGACAAGGATGAGTCCGTTCTTTCCGACCTGAAGAACCGGATGATCCTGTCCATCGTTTTTGCTGTACCCCTGCTCTTTGTGTCCATATGGCCGGACCTGTATCCGAAGGGCCGGATCGCTCTTGAGATCATCTTCCTCATCCCCCTGATCATCGTCAACCACCGGGTATTCGTCGACGGCGTTACAGCGATCCGCCACGGGAATCCGGAGAAGAATACTCTGGCGGCCCTGGGTTCTCTGGTGGCCATCATCATGCTCCAGTTTGAGGCGGCGGGCGTCGTCCTGGCGACCATGGCCGTCTGCCGGTACTGCGAGGCGTACATCCGCCTTCAGCTCAAGACCCATCTGACGGACCTTATCGAAAAGACCCCCGACGACAGCGAACTCACCCTGGGGGAGGAGATCGCCATCGGGACCGGCGAGACCATCCCGGCGGACGGCGTCGTGCGCTCGGAGGCCGGATCGGTGGACGAGATCCTGATCACCGGAGAGAAGATCCCCGT
Source organism: uncultured Eubacteriales bacterium (assembly GCA_902796875.1). GTDB lineage: Bacteria > Bacillota > Clostridia > Peptostreptococcales > Anaerovoracaceae > Lentihominibacter. The sequence goes on along the minus strand of CADBQT010000133.1, from coordinate 385 downwards.
CCCCAAGAAGAGGGGTGATGCGGTCTATGCCGGAACGGTCAACGCCGGAGGGGAAATCGACATCCGCGTTTCCCGGCTCGGCGAAGACCGGGTGATCGATGAGATCATCCACCACATCGGAAGATCGCTGACCACCAAGGCGCCTATGGCCGCAAAGGCAGAGCGGGTCGCCCGGAGGCTGGTTCTGGTTGTCATCTTCGCCGCCCTGGTGGCCGGCGTTGCCTGGGGATATTTTACCGGTGACATCGAGATGGGTGCCACGACGGCCATTTCCGTACTGATCATCGCCAGTCCCTATGCCTTCTCGGCGTCCATCCCCATGGTCATTCAGGCGGCCATTATCCGGGGAACGGAACAGGGGATCCTCATCCGATCCGCAAAGGTG
>CADBQT010000132.1 GCA_902796875.1 uncultured Eubacteriales bacterium | reverse complement strand
GAAGAAAGAATAGTCGCATCCGTGGTAACTCGCCGGTCCAAAGACAGAGGCCATCTGTTTGAACCCCGGGATATTGGAAATAACATATTTTGACAATTTCGGTTCCTTAACGATCACGGTCCCCCGCTCAGGATCCAAGACGGCATCCGCTTTGACGGAAAGCTTTCTCAGTCCGGAGCTCAGCAGACGGGGTACGAAAGTCCCCAGGTTTTCCTCGGCGGATGCGGGGGTTTCGTCCCGCTTCCAGTTCAAAGGGTTGATGGAAATGGCCCCCGGGGCGACCACAAGGGAATCGTGGCCTTTGTTCGCCGGGCCCTCCGTGTTCCACGTGACCACCACGCCGGTATCCTCCGCCGATCGGGCGGCTTTCACGTGGGGGTTTTCTTCCAGATATGTTTCGGTCAGGGAATCCCCCAGACAGTAGGCAGCGATCATGTTTTCGTAGTGCTCCGGATGCTCCCGCATGTACTCGGACAGGACCATGTAGGACAGCCTGGAGCCCTGGGAATGGCCGGCGAGAAAATAGGGACGCCCGCCGTTCAGGTTCTCGAAATAATAGTCCAGAGCGGCGTACACATCCGTTCTCGGCTCCGCCCATTCGGCCGCATCCACCTCTTCGAAGGTCATCTTGCTCAGCTTTATCGCGTTCACCTGCCGCCAGAAAGGGGCGTAGATATTGGCGATCCCCTCAAAGGCCGTGGCCTGCTGGGAAAAGTTCCGCCTGGCTCCGAACCGCATGTTTTTGCTGTCCACGGAGCAGATCACCCCCGCCGCCGGATCCAGGCAGCTGGAGGGATAGAGATAGAGCAGGTCCACGGGCAGGTCGGGTTCTTCCGGCAGCGCCAGCCAGTTTTTCCTGTTGGAATAATCCGTTGGTGTTCCGATGTACGGTTTCATGCCACCCTCCCTGTCGTTAAAACATGTGAAACAGTATGGCGCCGATGATCATGATGGCTACGCCCAGGATCTCTTTTGGGCTTACCTGCCTTTGCGTGCTCCGGAAGAGACCGAACTGGTCCACCAGAAGCCCTCCGATCATCAGGCCCGTAAGCAGGATCACCACGGCCATGCCCGTCCCCACCGTCTGGGCGGTGATGATGTTTCCGATCACGAACAGGTCGCCAAACAGACCGCCGGTCCAGATCCACAGGGGCGCCTTCCCTTCCCGGTCTCCCGGTTTCTTCGTGCGCAAAAGCAGGATGTTCAGGATGATCAGCAGGCTCATCCCCACCGTAAAGTTGATGACGGAGGCAAACAGCCGGGAGCTCACCACGATCCCCAGGTGACTGTTGACCGCCGTCTGAGACGTCATCGCCATCCCGATGATCAGGCCGAATGCGCGCCAGAGCCAGATGTGATCCACCGGCCTGCCGTTGCCTTTGGGGGCGCCCGCGTTCTTGGAGAAGATCACCATCAGCACTCCGCAGAAGACCAGAGCGACGCCTGCGATCCGCAGCAGGCTCATGTCCTTCTGGGCGGAATGGAACCAGCCGAAGGTGTCGATCATCGTGCCCATGATGATCTGCCCCAGGGCCGGAAGGATCACCGTCTGCACGCTGCCCAGCCGAGGCATGAGCAGGATGTTGCCGGTGACGAACACCACGGCAAAGGCTCCTCCAAGCAGGACCCAGCGCGGCGCGGAGAACAGATCCTCAAAGGGAAGGATGAGCGTGTGTTCTACGATCACGGTGATGATCAGCAGGGCGATCCACCCGATGATGAAATTGATCATGGCCGCCAGAAAAGGCGAGCCGACCCGCCGGCCCAGCTGAGCATTGATGCTGGTCTGCATGGGCATCCCCATGCCGCCGGCGAGTCCAAACAGCGATAACAACATGTCTTTTCCCGCTAACCCTTCACGTTTCGATCAGGCGCCTGCGATCTCCCGAAGGGTCTCGATGGTCCGATCGATGTCGTATTCCGTGCAATAGGGAGCAAGCCCCAGACGGATCAGTCCGCCGCTCTCCGTCAGACCAAGGGCCTCCACGGTATATATGGCGTAGAAGTCTCCGTGCCAGGCGTTGATGCCTCTGTCCCCCAGCACCTTCGTCACCTCATCCGGCGCATGGCCGTCCATGGTGAAGGCTACGGTGGGCGTCCTGGGTTCGCCGTCCGCCGGACCGTACAGGGTCACGCCGGGGATCTGGCGCAGCTCTCTCCGCAGCTTATCTCCCAAAGGCGCTTCGTACTCGTCGATGGCCAGCATTCCGGCCACCACATTCCGCCTGCGGCCCGAAAGCCCCTGAAGCTCCTCCTCGAAGAAACCGGCGTATTCCTCTCCGATGGACGCGATGAATTCGATCGCCTCGATCATACCGCTCATCTGTTCGTACTGGGGCGTTCCCATGTGGAACTTCCGGCTGCCTTCCGCGATATCCTCCGCACCCGCATTATTGAAGGAAAGGTCGGCCAGCAGTTTTTCGTCCATGTAGATCAGCCCCATATGGGGTCCGAACCATTTGTAGGGGGAACAGAGCAGCACGTCCGTGCCGATGGCTTTCACGTCCATGGGTTTGTGGGCGGCGTAATGGACCGCATCCACTACCGTCACCGCACCCACTTCGTGAGCCTTGTCGATATAGCGTTTCACATCGGTGATGGTCCCGATGGCGTTGGCTGCCCAGTTGATGGCCACCACCTTCGTCCGGTCGGACAATTTCGCCAGATAATCGTCGAAATCCAGCTGCTTGGTCTCCGGATCCAGCCGCACCGTCTTCACCACGAAGCCCAGCTCTCCCAGTCTCCGCCAGGGCTGGCTGTTGCACTGGTGGTCGATCTCGGTAATGATCACTTCATCCCCCGGCGCCATGGTCTTGGCGATATTCACGGAAAAGTTGTAGCTGTGCTGGGTGGACGCGTTGCTGAACCCTACCTCCTGGGGCGAGCACCCCAGAAAATCCGCCGCCGCCGCAAAGGCCCGGTTCTCCACCTCATCCGTCCGGTAGCTCGCGCCGAAGAATCCCCCTTCGTTGGCATTGTCGTTGATCAGATATCCGGTGATGGCATCCAGCACACGCTGGGGCACCTGGGTCCCTCCCGGTCCGTCCAGATAGGCGATGGGCTCCCCGTCGACCTTTAACCGACATGCCGGGAACTGGCTCCGGATCGCCTCCACATCAAACTTGAATTCCTTCATGATAATCTCCTTCCCTTGGTGTTCCTTGAATGGCACTCCGTTTCCTGATCCCATTATACACCCGCTGCATAGTCATGAATACAAAAAGGTGTGGGGGTGCAGGGTGTGGGCCCGGGCGCGGGGCCCCAGTGGTGTCGCGGCCGGGCTCTGGAGT
>CADBQT010000131.1 GCA_902796875.1 uncultured Eubacteriales bacterium | reverse complement strand
GGGAAAGGTGCGTAATTTCGCCAGATAATGTGAAGTCGGCAAAAAAAGACCCGATCAGACGCTGAAAAGACGTTTTGACCGGGTTTTCTTGACGATTTTTTTGTTGGCGGTTCAAATACACACCTTTTGTAAAAATAAACGTGCGGATTTGGGATCGAGCCGCGGATTTCTTCACCATGGCGGTCGAACTGCGGCCGAGCAACCTGGCGACCGAACCGCGACCAAGAACCTCGCTACCCCTACAGCAACTCCTGGTACCCAGGGACGTAGAGGTGGCGGGGGATGCCGTCTACGACGATGGGGGCCACGTCACCCTGGATCAGAGGCTTCACGTAGGTGATGAAGCGGTTGGTGACGTAGGTGCCGTCCTTGGTGATCCAGTTTCTGGGGACCAGCCGCTCGTCGTTGGCGATCTTGTGAACGTCTTTGACCTCGGTGCCGGCCTGGTAGGGATCGTCGGAGAGACGGTTGATGACCACCATCTTGCCGCTGTCTCCTTCGTCAGCTGCCATCATGGCCGCGCCGCCTACTTCATAGGCTTCCAGGATGTCCACCCGGGAAGCGCAGTGGCTGGCTGCCCGCTGGAGGGTGGACAGCTCGATGGCTCTGGTCTTGCAGCCGATCTTCTCGGAGACGATCTCGCACAGATACCGGGCCGTGCCCGTCAGCTGCTTGTGTCCGAAGGCGTCGATGTATTCGATCCGGTTCCCCATCTCACTGATGTAGGTTCCGTTGGCGTCGTGGATTCCCTCGGAAACGGTGATCACGATGGAGGATTTCTTCTTCAGAAGATCTCTGCAGTGCTCCACGAAGGTGTCGATATCGAAGTCGATCTCCGGGAGGTAGATAGCGTCGGGGCCGTCACAGTCTTCCCCCTTGGAAAGGGCGGAAGAACCGGTGAGCCATCCTGCGTCTCTTCCCATGATCTCGATGATGGTGATCTGTCCCGTCGGGGTCTCCAGACTCCAGCCGTCCCGGATGATCTCCTTGACGGAGGTGCCGATGTACTTGGCCGCGGAGCCGTAACCCGGCGTGTGGTCCGTCAGGGCCAGGTCGTTGTCGATGGTCTTGGGGCATCCCACGAACCGGATCTCGGAACCGGTGACGATGCCGTAGTCGGACAGCTTCTTGATGGTGTCCATGGAGTCGTTTCCGCCGATGTAGATGAAGCAGTCGATCTCCAGCTTGTCCAGAGTCTCGAAGATCTGCTCATACATTTCTTTATTCTCATAGATGTCGGGAAGCTTGTACCGGCACGTCCCCAGGTATGCGGAGGGGGTACGCTTCAGAAGCTCAGCGTCCAGCCCGGTCTTGATGTGATCCGAAAGATCGATGAACCGGCCTTCCAGAAATCCCTGGATGCCGTGAAGCATTCCGTAGACCGTGTTGTATCCTCTGTCTTTAGCGGTCCGATACACTCCCGCCAGAGAGGAGTTGATTGCTGCGGTGGGGCCGCCGGACTGTCCGACGATAACGTTTCTCTTTTTTCTCTTAGCCATAGTCTTTCCTACCTTTCAAATGAACGTGTACTACTATATCACAAAAAATCCCAAGGTAAAACCCTTTTTCGTTCAAAATGCTCAAAATTCGGTCAAAGTCGGAAATAATACTTCACAAAACCCCGAATTATGAAATAATTTGATTGACTTTGACCATGTTTGATGGTATCGTAGGTCACGTCTGAAGGAGTATATCCATGCTGCAATACGAAAGATTCGAAACCATCATGCAGATGCTGAATACAGGATCGTCCGTTCGAGTGACGGATCTTTCCCGTGCCCTGGGCGTCAGCGAGTCCACGATCCGTCGGGATATCAACGATCTTGCGGCGGCAGGCCGTCTGCGCAAAGTCTTTGGTGGCGCGGTTCCCCTGGACAATGGTGAGGCTCCTGCGGACGGAACCCCTGCCTTTGCGGGACTCCCTCCGAAGCACATGGTCAACACCCGGTCCCTGGACCTGGAGACGAAGGAGACCATCCAGGCGGACGAGAAGCAGGAGGTGGCGGCCAAGGCAGCGACCCTCATCGAGGAAGGGGACCTGGTCTACATCGACGCAGGCACGACGACGGGCAGCATGATCGATCAGATCACCTGCACGGGCGCGGTCTTCGTGACCAACGGCATCCGCCACGCCCTGCGCCTTGCGGACAGGGGACTTAAATCGTATCTCCTTTCGGGACGCGTGAAGGCGTCCACGGAGGCGGTCATCGGCCACGAGGCGGTGGACAGCCTGGGGAGATGGCATTTCACCAAAAGCTTCATCGGCACCGACGGGATCGACCGGGAGTGCGGACTGACCACGGCGGACATCGACGAGTCCATGGTCAAGACGGAAGCCATTCGCCGGTCCAAGGAAGTCTTCGTGCTGGCGGACGGAAGCAAATTCGGGCTGGTGGCATCCGTGACCTTTGCGCCTTTGGACGCGGGAACCGTCATCACCGACCACCTGCCGGACCCGGGATACCGGGAGCAGCTGAAGCTGGTGGAGATCCACAAATAACGAACAGGTAAAGAACGGCGAAACGCCGGTCACCATAAAACGAAAGTATATAACAGGAGGAAAAAACAATGACGAGAATTGCCATCAATGGATTTGGACGCATCGGACGTCTGGCCTTCCGGAAGGTCTTCGAGGATCCGGAGTGTGAGATCGTAGCCATCAATGACCTGACGAGCCCGGACATGCTGGCTCATCTGCTGAAATATGACAGCGTACAGGGAAGATACGCAGACGATCACGAAGTGGTCAGCGATGGAGACTCCATCACTGTCGACGGAAGAGACATCCCCGTGTACAGCGAAGCCGAAGCGGTCAACCTGCCCTGGGGCGAGCTGGACGTGGACATCGTGCTGGAGTGCACCGGATTCTACACCTCGAAAGAAAAGTCTCAGGCCCACATCGACGCGGGCGCGAAGAAGGTCCTCATCTCGGCACCTGCCGGCAACGACCTGCCCACCATCGTCTACGGCGTCAACCACGAGACCCTGACCAAGGATGACAACATCGTCTCCGGCGCATCCTGCACCACCAACTGCCTGGCCCCCATGGCCAAGGTGCTGGCCGGATACAGAGAAGTCCGGACCGGGTTCATGACCACGATCCACGCCTACACCGGCGACCAGATGATCCTGGACGGCCCCCACAGAAAGGGTGACTTCCGTCGTGCGAGAGCCGGTGCCATCAACATCGTGCCCAACTCCACCGGAGCGGCCAAGGCCATCGGTCTGGTCATCCCCGAACTGGACGGCAAGCTCATCGGCTCCGCCCAGAGAGTACCGGTACCCTCCGGCTCCATCACCATCCTGGACGCGACCCTGAAAGACATGACCGACTCCGTTTCCGTCGAGGGCATCAACGAGGCCATGAAAGCGGCGGCTTCCGAATCCTTCGGTTACACGGAAGAGGAACTGGTCTCCAGCGACATCATCGGCATCAGCTACGGCTCCCTCTTCGACGCCACCCAGACCCTGGCCGAGAAGTGCGGAACCCACATCTACGAAGTCCGGATCGTGGCATGGTACGACAACGAAATGAGTTACGTCCACCAGCTCATCCGTACGATGAAGCACCTGGGGACACTGGTTTAGGATAGGTATCAAGAAATGAAAGCGACGAAGATCGTATGTACATTGGGCCCGGCAAGCGCTGGGCTCTCTGTCATGAAGGAGATGCTCCAGGCGGGGATGAACGTGGCCAGGCTCAACTGCTCCCACGGGACCCATGAGGAGCACGGAGAGAAGATCGCCACCTTCCGGCAGGCCTGCAGCGAAGTGGGTGTGCCGGCGGCGGTCCTTTTGGACACCAAAGGCCCTGAGATCCGGCTGGGCACCTTCCCGGAGGAACCGGTCCAG
>CADBQT010000130.1 GCA_902796875.1 uncultured Eubacteriales bacterium | reverse complement strand
GAGAAGCAAAGGCAACGGCGGCGCGGGCAACAAAAGAGAGGGCCGAGGCCCTCTCTTTATTGATCCTGTTCACAGATCCAACTGACTTGAACTTCAGTGCTGAGTCCCGGACATGCCGGCTACTCTACGATCTTGTTCCACTCTTTCGCATCCCGGTTCCACTCGGGATAGTCCAGGATCTCGTTGGCGGGATAGTCCATGCCCAGCAGGCAGACGACCTTGTCGTTGCTGTCCTTGATGGGAGCAAAGCCGGACCAGCAAAGGACCTTGCCTTCCTCGTCATCGGCCCAGGCGGAGCGGGCGGCGGCAACGTTGCCGTTCCAGGCCTCTTCGAACTGGACCTCCCACTCATAGTCCTCACCCCATTCATCGGGATCTTCCGCCGGATCCACGGTGATGAGGAAGCTGCCCGTATCGCTGGTATCGCCATCCAGGGAAGGTTTCCCATCCTTTGCAGGCGACAGGGTGTACACGTAGGTGGCTCCGCTCTCCTCGGTGATGTCTGCCAGCTTCTGTTTCATGGCCTCATAGCCTTCATAATCTCTGCCCTCGCCGGACTCGATAAGCGCCACGTACTGGTCACCGAATTCCGGTGTCAGCTCGGCGGCGTATTTCTCTGCGCCGGCTTTGACTTCATCCACTTTGGCTTTGACCACATCGGGTACTTCCGCTTCGGCAAAGGTCATGGCTGCTTCCGCAGATTCCTCTGCGACCTCTGCGGCTTCCTCGGCGGCCTCCGCCGCGTCCTCGGCGGCCTCTTCGGTGGCGGAATCGCCGCACCCGGCCAGGAAAGCCATCGCTGCGCCCATAATGATGCACATCAGGATCAGTAACCATCTGTTTTGCTTCTTCATCTGTCGCCTCCTTTTCTTTTTCGTATTCATCGTGATTTCCCCTTCAGGGTCCGATCACGGACATTTTACCATAGTAAAGGGGTTGGCGTAAAGAAAACTGTGCCCGGGTGCCCCGGGTCTGTGCCGGGCTCCCCCAGCCTTTGCCCGGGCCTTCGGCCCCAAAGGAAAGGACCCCGCATTCGCGGGGTCCCTCACAGCGTTTATATCCGTCTTCCGATCGGAGATGGCTTAGATCATCTTGTCTACGGAATCCAGTACCTTGTCGACGATGGCCAGCTGCTCGGTCATCTCCTCTGCGGTGATGGTGAGCGGCGGGCAGATTACGAACATATTCTCGTGGGAGTATGTCCAGAATCCGTCGGCGACCAGCATGCCCAGGATCTTCTTCATGATGCCTTCGGGGTCTTTGCCGAAGGGAACGATGGGCTCGCGGGTCTCTTTGTCCTTCACCAGCTCGATGGCGGAGAACAGTCCGATGTGGCGGACTTCACCCACGCAGGCGTGCTTGTCGACGAAGCTGTCCAGGGTGTCGGCCAGAACCTTGGCGGGAGCCTTCATGGCTTCCTCGATGTTCTGATCCTGATACTCCTTGATCGTCGCCACAGCCGCTGCGCAGCCCATGGGATGTGCGGAGTAGGTCAGGCCGCAGCCCAGAGTCGTCTCGTCGAAGAACTTGGCGATGGCCGGGGTGACCACGACGCCGCCGATGGGGATGTAACCGCAGGTGACGCCCTTGGCAAAGGTGATCATATCCGGCTGATAGTCGAAGTGCATGAACGCGAAGGGCTTGCCCGTTCTGTACCATCCGGCCATGACTTCGTCGGCGACCATCAGGATGTCATACTTGTCGCAAAGCGCTCTCACGCCCTGATACCATTTCTTCGGGGCGATCAGGATACCGTTGGAACCGACGATGGATTCCAGCCAGATGGCTGCCGTCTGTTCCGGACCCTCGTACAGGATCTGGTTTTCCAGAAGTTCCAGATAGAAGTCGGCAACGTCGTCTTCGCTTTCGAACTTGCAGGCGTGGGGTGCACGATAGGGATAGGGTCCATCGTACTTCACGAATCCCGGGCCACCCGGCTCGTTGAAGAAGTGTCTCGGCTCACCGGTCAGCATGCCGGCTCCTGCAGAGGAACCGTGATAGCATCTGTACTGGGAGAAGATCTTCCACTTACCCGTGAACTGACGGGCGATCTTGATGGCGTTCTCGTTGGCTTCCGCACCGGCGTTGGTGAAGAATACTTTGGAGCCTTCGGGGAACGTGGACAGTTCGACGATGGCTTCCGCCGCGTCGGATCTGCAGTCCATAGCGAATCCGGGGCCCATGAACGGGATCTTGTTGGCCTGCTCGATGATGGCATCGATGATGGCGCGGTTGCCGTGGCCCAGGTTGGAGTTGACCAGCTGAGCGGACATGTCGGCATATCTCTTGCCATCCTCATCCCAGAAGTAGATCCCTTCCGCCTTGGTCACGACGATGGGGTTCAGCGCGCCCTGTGCGGACCAGGAGTGAATATTATACTTTTTATCTTTTTCTCTGATTGCAGACATTGTTCGTATCTCCTTCCTGCTTTATGCGATTAGGCATCGACCTTGGCGATGACGTCGGCATCGATGAAGTCTTCCACCTTGTCCGGCTTCCAGTTGGGGATAGCTTCGGAAACGTAGGTGTAGTTCAGCAGATCTTTGTAGGTCGCGTTGTGGGATACGCTGTTGCCGCCCCAGGTTCCGCAACCCAGCGTCATGGATACCGGGAAGCCCGTTCCCCAGCCGCCGGAGTTGGTCAGGCACTGAGGCTGGTTGACGACGCACTTGGTGACCGGAGCCGCCATGGCCAGTTTCTCCACGTCCGCGGGATCATTGGTGTGGATGCCGCAGCTGTGGCCTTTGCCCTGATAGTTCAGGCACTGCATCAGACGATCGATGGCATCGTCCAGATCCTTGACCTTCTGTACGCCGGAAACCGGAGACAGCTTCTCGCCTGCGAAGGGGTGATCCAGGCCGGCGCCAACTTCTTCCGCCATGAGAACGACCGTGTCATCGGGAACATCGATTCCGGCGATGTCGGCGATCTTCTTGGCGTTCTGGGCGACGATGGCTCTGTTCAGCACGGAGTCATTGGGGGTGTTGGGCCACATGGCCTTCTGCAGCTTGGCCTTCTCTTCGGAACCGTCTGCAAAGAGCACGGCGCCGCGGGCGGCCATTTCCTTCACGAACTCATCGTAGCAGTCTTCGAAGACCAGGATATTGTTCTCGGTGGAGCAGGAAGTCGCGTTGTCGAACTTCTTGGAGACGACGATCATGTCGGCAACCTGAGACATGGGGGTCTTGCCCGTGACGATGGATACGCAGTTACCCACGCCAACGCCGATGGCCGGGGTACCGGAGGAGTATGCCGTCTCGACGAGGGCTTCGCCGCCGGTGGCCAGGATGAAGTCGCACTGCTTCATCATTTCCTGGGAGGTCTCCAGCTTGACCCATTCCGGTGCGCAGGTCTGTACCAGATCTTCCGGATAACCCAGCTTCTTCAGGGTCGCTCTGATCTCATCGACGATGACCACGTTCAGCTTCTTGCACTTGGGGTGGGGAGCCAGGATGATGGCGTTTCTCGTCTTCAGAGCCATGTTGGACTTGACG
>CADBQT010000129.1 GCA_902796875.1 uncultured Eubacteriales bacterium | reverse complement strand
TCTCCGTTCCCCGGCCCTTTATCCTCTCCCGAAGTTCCTCAAGGGATGGGGGCAGGATGAAGATCAGTATGCTCTCCGGGTAATTCTGCCGGACCTGGAAGGCTCCCTGGACGTCGATCTCCAGGATCACATCCTGCCCCTGGTCCAACCGCTGAAGCACCGCTTCCTTGGGCGTCCCGTAGAGGGTCTCCCCGTAGACGCTGGCGTGTTCCAGAAGGCCTCCTCCGGAAAGCAGCTCCATGTATTCTTCCCGCTGAACGAAGTAGTATTCCCGTCCGTCCACTTCTCCTTCTCTCGGCTTTCTCGTCGTGACGGAAACCGACAGATGGAGGTTGGGATCGGCTTCGACCAGCGCTTTGCATATCGTCCCCTTACCCGTACCGGACGGTCCGGATACGATAAACAGCTTCCCTTTGCTCATGTTCGTCCCTTTGATCATGTCGACAACTCAAAGTATTATACCACCGGGACCCGGTCACTTCAAGGATTTTTCCGGGCTCTGGGGCCGAGTTTTCCGACCTTCCGGCTCCTACTCGATGTTCTGGACCTGCTCCCGGATCTTTTCGATCTCGCTCTTGGCCTCCAGAACCTGGGAGGTGATGGTCAGATCGTTGGCTTTGGATCCGATGGTGTTGGTCTCCCGGTTCATCTCCTGAACCAGGAAATCCAGCTTCTTGCCCACAGGCTCCTTGGCCGTGGTAAGGATCTGTTTCAGCTGCTCCATGTGGCTGTCCAGCCGGACCAGTTCCTCGGTGATGCTGGCTTTGTCCGCGAAGATGGCGGCTTCCGTCAGGATCCTGTCCTCCGGCGCTTCCGCCGCGCCATCCAGAAGCTCCCGGATCCGCTCTCTCAGCTTCTCCGCATATTCCTCCGCCACCAGAGGGGCTCTCTCTTCGATCTTTTTGACGATCCCCCGGATCAGTTCTCCCCGCATGAGGAGATCCTCCGACAGCTTCTCTCCCTCGGTGATCCGCATGGCGTCGTTGGCTTCCACTGCAAGCTGGACCGCCTTGGTGATGGCCGCCGCCACCTCCTCCTCGTCCTCCACATCGGGAACGGAACGGAGCACATCGGGCATGGAGGCGATGGTATGGATATCGATCTCTCCCGCCAGGCCGTGTTCCTCCTGAAGGAGCCGCAGATTCTCCACGTACTGGCGGGCCGCCTCCTGGCTGAGACGGACGGTGATGTCTCCCTCCGTCAGATTATCGATCATCACGGAGACGTCCGCCTTGCCCCGGCGGATCTTCTCCTTGACCGCTCCCCGCACCGTTTCCTCGGCGAAGGAATACCGCTTGGGCATCCTCACGGAAATGTCCGCATACCGGTGATTCACCGTGCGGATCTCCACGGTCACATTGCGCTTTCCATCGGAATATTCTCCCCGGCCGAAGCCGGTCATGCTCTTGATCATACAGGTTCTCCCCTCTTCTCTTCTGCAATCCGTCTGCTTTTATGATACTATAGTATTGTAAGTTGAAACCGGGAAAAGTACAACTCCCAAAAACCACTTCGGAGGGAACCATGTCCTTTGACGGGATCGTCACCAAAGCCATGGCGGAGGAGCTGAAGGCAGAGCTCACCCTGGGCAAGATCGAGAAGATCTACCAGCCTCAGCCGGAACAGCTTCTTCTGAGCATCCACACGAAACAGGGCCGGCGGCTGCTGTTTCTTTCGGCTGCGGGAAATCACTCCGCCGTCTATCTGGTGGAGCAGATGACGGAGAATCCCATCACCCCTCCCGTCTTCTGCATGGTGATGAGAAAGCATCTCGGTGCGGCCAGGATCGTGGATATCTACCAGCGGGAGAACGAGCGGATCCTGGAATTCCTCTTCGAGACCGTGGATGAAATGGGCTTTTCCGTCAACCGGAAACTGATCGTGGAGATCATGGGCAAGCACAGCAACATCGTCCTCTTAAACTCCGGAGAGGGACGGATCATCGACAGCATCAAACACGTCTCCATCGACGTGAACCGGGCCCGCCAGGTCCTGCCGGGCAAACAATATGCATACCCGCCCCTTCAGGATAAGATCCCCTTTTCCAAGGTGACGGCGGAGGATATCCGGGCCATGGTCACCAGCGACCAGCAGCCGGAGCGGGACCTTCTGGGCGGCATCCAGGGGATCTCCCCCGTCCTGGCCCAGACTCTGGCCACCGCCGGTTTTTCCGGCGATCAGCAGAGCGGTGCGTCCTTTTCCCCGGAACTGGCCTGGGGCGCCCTTCAGGAGATCCTGGCCTCCATCGAGGAAGGCCGGTGCGCTCCCTCGGTCTACGTGGACAGCAAAGGCAAGCCGGCGGATTTTCACATCGCTCCCCTTTCCGTCTACGAAAACGATCCCACCTATGAGGGGAAGACCTTTCCCTCCCTCAGTCAGGCGGCCTGCTGGTTCTTCGCCAATCGGGAATCCACCAACATCGTCCGCCAGAAATCCGGGGATCTGCAGCGGGTCATCAAGGCAGCCCTGGACAAGTCCCGGCGGAAGCTTCAACGTCTGAACGAGGACCTGGCCCAGGCCGAAGACGGGGACCGCTACCGCCTTTACGGAGAACTGCTCACGGCCAATCTCCATCAGATCCGCCAGGGAGACAGCCAGGTGACGGTCACCAGCTACTACGACGGCTCCCAGGTGAGTATCCCACTCGACCCCAGGTTTTCCCCTGCCCGGAACGCCCAGCGCTACTACCGGAAGTACGCCAAGTCCCGGACGGCCCTTAAGGAAAAGGCTCTCCAGCTGGAGGAGACCAGCCAGGAGATCGCCTATCTGGAATCCATCTCCGCCTTTGTGGAACAGGCCTCCTCTCTGGAGGAGCTGGCCGCTCTTCGAGAGGAGATGGTGGAATCCGGCCTGATCCGAAGAAAGCGGGCCGACAAACAGCATCCCGGCAAGAAAGCCAAGCCCTCCCCCTGGAAGTATCAGCTCTCCACGGGGCGGACGGTCTTCGCGGGAAGAAACAATCAGGAAAACGACTGGCTGACCCTGAAGCGGGCCGCCGGAACGGACATATGGTTTCACACCAAGGACATCCCCGGCTCCCACGTCATCCTTTTCACCGAGGGACAGGAGCCCACGGAGGAAGAACTGGCGGAGACCGCCGCCATCGCCGCCTGGCACAGTAAGGGCCGGGCCTCTTCCAATGTCCCCGTGGACTATACCCGTGTCCGCTACGTAAAAAAACCATCCGGGGCAAAGCCCGGGATGGTCATCTTTACGCATAATCGCACCCTCTATGTGGAGCCGAAGCTGCCTTAGGTTTCGAAGAAGCGGATCATCTCCTCCAGCACTTCCTCGCCGGTGCTCTCCGGACCGCCGTTATGGATCTCATGGTAGAGATCCGGCCAGCTCCGGTATTCCACCTTATCTCCCTTTTCTCTCATCTTTTCCACGGCCCGTTCCGTTCCCTGGATGTCGCAGATCCTGTCGGCCTCTCCGTGCATGACCAGGGTGGGGATCTCCTTTGCCTTTCCCAGATCCTCCAGGGTCCCCTCTTCCAGAGCCTGGCCCGTTTCGAACCCGTCCACGGCGCACTGGAAGGAGATCCGGTTGTGGACCATGGGATCCGTGTGATAGGGAAGCACGTTGGCCGGATTGCCCAGATCGGCCTCATCCACGGCGGAGCCTATGGTAAAGTCCGGCGCCACACGGGCCAGGGCCTTCACCAACCGTACCACGGGTGCGGGAATGGGGCGGACCAGGCGGATCCAGGGGGCGCTGATCAGATAGGCCGAGGGGATGTCGCTCCCCTCTCCCCGGCAGCGATAATCCATGGTGATGTTTCCTCCCATGCTGTGGCCGTAGAGGATGATGTCCTTGCCGGGATAGTCCTCCCGGGCTCGGGAAAGGAGGGCGTCGATGTCCTCCAGCACATCCCTTCGGGGAGCGCAGTGGCCCCGTTTTCCCAGGGATATCCCATGGCCCCGAAGGTCCATGGCGTACACCGCATAGCCCGCCTCCCGGAAGGTCTCCGCCACCCGGTCGTACCGGCCGCCGTATTCGCCGATCCCGTGGATGATGCAGATCACTTTTTTCGGATCATCCAGATCCCACCGATAGCCGGCGATCTTTCCTTCTTCCAGATTTCTCAGCATAAAGACATCGTACATGTTCTTTCCTCCGTTCCCTGTATTCATCCTTTCGGACCGGATATCCGGTCTTCTGTTCCCTTGATCCCTTTTCTTCTTGCCTTTCCCCGCCGAAGGGGAGTAGGCTTTTTGTACGACCCCCGGCAATGCCCATCCGTCTGCAGTGAACTGACTGAAAGGAGACCAGCTATGAAGAACAGATGTAGCATATGCGGATGCCACTACCGCAGGACAAAGTCATTCAAAAACGGTCGGGTGTGCGAGCACTGTCTGGAATATCTACGGGAAGGGTTCCCCACCGACGATCCATCTTAGATCCTGTCGGCTCCTGTGATCCGGGCATTGCTGCAGGGTCTGTGACCGCTCCCCAGTTCTTCCGGGGAGTTTTTATTTTCCCGCCTTCAGGCGAACTTTTCTATCTGCCTGCTTTCCGTCGGAGGCCCTCCAGGACCTTGGCGAAATCCTCCGGCAGAGGACTTTCGAATTCCATGTATTCTCCCGAAGTGGGATGAACGAAGCCCAGCACCGCCGCGTGGAGCATCTGCCTGCCGGCCCCCGCCTTGTTCTTCTCCGGCCCGTACAGGCTGTCCCCCAGCAGGGGGTGACGGATGTGGGCCATGTGGACCCTGATCTGGTGGGTCCTGCCCGTCTCCAGTTCCGCCTCCAGGTAGGTGTACTGGCCGAATCGCTCCAGTACCCGGTAGTGGGTCACGGCGGGCTTGCCGCCCTGGACCACCACGGCGTTTCTCAGCCGGTTGCCCGGGTCCCTTCCGATGTCTCCTTCGATAGTCCCCTCGTCCTCCTTCAGGTTGTCCAACACGATGGCCCGGTACCTGCGGGTGATGGAATGATCCGCCAGTTGAGCCGCCAGAGCCCGGTGAGCCTGATCGTTCTTCGTTACCATGAGAAGCCCCGAGGTGTCCTTATCGATCCGATGGACGATTCCCGGACGCAGGATCCCGTTGATGGAGGAGAGCCGGTCACCGCAGTGATAGAGGAGCCCGTTGACCAGGGTCCCCCTCTCGTGTCCCGGAGAAGGATGGACTACCATCCCCGCCGGTTTATCCACCACCAGCACATCCTCATCCTCGTAGACGATGTCCAGAGGGATGTCCTCCGCCGCCACGTCCATCTTTTCCGGTTCCGGAACCTCCACGGTCACCGTGTCACCGCTGGAGGCCAGCGCCTTCTTCTCCCGGCAGATCTCTCCGTTGACCCGGATCCGATCCTGGCCGAAAAGCTTTTGCAGATAACTTCGGGAAAGGCCGGAGACCGTCTCGGAGAGTACCCGGTCCAGACGGATCCCGTCCAGCTCCGGCGGGATCTCCAGACTGATGATGTTTTTCTCTCCGGAATCAGTCATGGCTTTCGCTCCTGTTACTGTAGATGATCATGTAGAGCATGAGCAGACCGCATCCCGTACAGACGCAGATGTCCGCTACGTTGAACACGGGAAAGATCCGGAAATCGAACATGTCCACCACATAGCCCTGGGCCATCCGGTCGGTGAGGTTTCCCAGCCCGCCTCCGCAGATGAGAGAGATGGACGTCATGAAGGTTTTGTTGTACTCCTTGTGTTTGACCAGGACGAAGACGATCCCGATGAGGATGACGATCCCGGGCACGACGATGAGGAGCATGGGATGCCCCTGAAGCATGCTGAAAGCCGCCCCCGTATTCTGCACATAGGTGATGTGAAAGATGGAGTCGATCACCGGGATGGAATCCCCCGGATCCATGTTGGTGCTGACGGCGATCTTGACCACCCGGTCCAGGACCAGCACGCCGACGATAAGTAACAGATAACCCATGAAAAAAGAGGGGTGCTGTCACACCCCCGCCTCCTTTGCTTAATAGTTGTCTTTGCGGATCGTTCCCGTTCCCGGGTCAAAGTCCCGCTCTTTGTCACCCGGCTCCTCGGGAAGGTCATCGAAGTCGCTGACTCCCAGTTCCGGGAAAAGCTCACCCGACAGACTTTCGAACCGGGCGAGCTCGGATTCCAGCAGATGCTTGTACTTGGAACGGAAGGAGATGAATCTCTCCCGAATGGCCTCGCTCTCCTTGGCGATGGTCTCCGCATTTTCTCTCGCTTCCTTTTTCATCAGTTCCGCATCCAGTTCCGCGTTCTTCAGCAGGATGTCCGCCCGCTTCTCCGCGCTGGTGGAAATGTCGGCCATGAGGGACTTGGCGGCTTCCAAAGTCTCTACCACGGTCCCTTCGGAACCGCGATGCCGCTCCAGTTCCTCCACGAGGCGCATGTTCTCCTCCTTGGTCTCCCGCAGCTCGTTGAGGAGCCGCTCCAGATCCAGGGTGATCTCGTCGAGAAATGCGTTGACTTCGTCCTCCTTGTAGCCGCGGACGGCCCGGGAGAATTCCTTTTCCTGAATATCGATTGGTCTGATCATTTCCGTCCCCCTCCGTTATCTCCAGGGATTGTAGTCTTCTTCATCGCTGCCGCCGCCGATGAAACTGGGCATGGTGCCGCCGGCATTCTCCGCCGGTGCGTTGGTGTCCAGTTCCACGTTCTGGGGAGCAAAAACATAGATGTTGTTGGCGATCTTCCGCACGTTGCCGTCCAGGGCATAGGTGGCTCCGCCGAGGAAGTCGTAGATCTTTCTCGCCGTTTCGGAATCCAGCTGCTCCAGATTCACGATCACCGGTTTGCGGTTCTTCAGTCCGTCCACCAGACGGGAGCATTCCTCAAGCCCTTCCGGCTCGATGATCATCAGTTTGAAATCGTTGCTCACGGCACTCACCTTCCTCTCTCTCATGGGGACTACCTTATCGGAACGCCGGGAACCTGCCGCGGCCGATCCTTCGCTTTCGGTCTCTTCTTCGTAGTAATCGTCGTACTCGTCGTCGTATGCGTACTCCTCGTCGTACTCTTCGCTTACTCCGATCATGTCCTTGAACTTATTGAGCATTCCCATTGTTTTCCCTCCTGAACTTCTCGTAGTCTCTCTCTCCGAATATGGCGCTACCCACGCGGATCAGATTGGATCCGGCCTCGATGGCTACCTGGAAATCATGGGACATGCCCATGGACAGGTACTTAAAGTCCAGATTCGGGTGATCGATCTTGCCGAACTCATCATACTGTGCCTTAACTTTATCGAAGTAGGGCTTCACGTCCCTGGGATCCTCCGCGATGGGCGCCACGCTCATCAGCCCCCGGATGCGGATCCGGTCGCACTCGGCCAGGATCTGGTCGATCAGCTCCCGGGTCTCCTCCAGGCTGACCCCGAACTTGCTCTCTTCCTGGGCCGGATTGATCTGGATCAGGATGTCCATGGTCAGATCCTTGGCGGCCGCTCTCTTGTTGATCTCCCTGGCCAGCTTCAGGGAGTCCACCGAGTGGATCATGTCCACCTTGTCGATGATGTACTTCACCTTGTTGGTCTGCAGGTGTCCGATCATGTGCCACCGCACCGGATCGATATCCTCGTACTTGTCCACGATCTCCTGGACCTTGTTCTCTCCGATGTCGGTCACCCCCGCCTGGATGGCGGTATTGATCTCCTCCGGCGTCCGGGTCTTGCTCACCGCCACCAGCAGAACGTCTTCCTCCTGCCGGCCGGCGCTCTCCGCCGCGGATCGGATCAGGCCGTGGACCCTGTCAAGATTGCCTTTGATGTCTTCCATCGTGCGCTCCTCCCGTCACTGCGTCTTCGTTTTCTTTTCTTTT
The DNA here is from genome assembly GCA_902796875.1 of uncultured Eubacteriales bacterium. Taxonomy (GTDB): domain Bacteria; phylum Bacillota; class Clostridia; order Peptostreptococcales; family Anaerovoracaceae; genus Lentihominibacter. The sequence continues at coordinate 8,548 of CADBQT010000129.1, read as the reverse complement.
TCCTTTTGCTCTTCCTTGAGCTCTTTTCTCAAAATGCCCTTGGGGTTTTTCAGCACCTCGTCGTACACGTTGACCGTGTAGACCGCCTGTCCCTCCGCATCGTAGTAGGTGGTCTCCGATACGATGGACCGCTTCCCGTCGGTGCGGATCACGTTGATGGGCACGAAGTAGTAATCTCCGTTCTTGTCCCGAACGTAGACCCCCTCCCGGCCGTGCTTCTTGATGATACACCGGTTATCCAGCATCAGGCCGGTGGTATCGCTTCCGCTGATGGTGATGTCCGCATTCCGGGTCTCGGGCAGTTTCTCGTAGTACATGGAGGTCTCGATGATCACCCGGTACTCCTTCTCCTCCTTGTTCACCGAACGGATCCGGGCGGTGCCGGAGCCTTCCGGCATATGAAGAGTCACATCCTCTCCCTCTCCGAAGGTCTTGGCGTCCTCCTCGTTCATCCAGCAGACGATGTACCACTTGTTGTCTCCGGTGATCTTGTATACCGGATCTCCCTCCTTGACGGAACTTCTCTCCAGGTCCTTATCCTTCAGGGACTGGCCCTCCGCATCCTTGCGGGTGATCTTGTCCAGGTTCTCCGGGGAAAAGTACTTCTCTCCTCCGTCCATGGAAAGGCTGAAGATCCCGCTGATGGGCGCCCGGTTGGACTTCTCCACCCGGGAAAAACCGTCCAGCTGCTTCATGACGCCGGAATAGCTCAGGGAGACCTTCTCCTCCTCGTCCTCCTGTTTCTGCTTGTCCCCGTCTCCTTTGGCGTCCTCATCGGTATCCTCTTTGCCGGTGATATTGACCACGTTCCGATGCTTGGCCACCACCGTTCCCACGTCGCAGGAGTAGCGGATATGCCCGTCTTCCTCCGCCGTGCCGATGGCCTCCCGCTTCACCACGAACCCACTGGACTCGCAGGAAACCGAGAGGGTCCCCGTATCGATGATGGTCGTCGTCTGAAACAGGCCGGTCACCTTGGGCACGGTCACGACAACAAGATATAGTAGTACGAGAAAGACCAGATATAGGATGATCGTTTTTCGTTTTCCTTTTGAAATACTGATTTTCATCACTTCATTCTACATCAAAAGCGGGGGGCTTGCAATGTACTATATGTTGTTTTTCTCTTTCTCCCGGATCTTCTCCAGGACCTCCTCGAAAACCCGCCGGGCGTCTTTGGGGAGCTGGTCGGATCTCTCCCCGAAGGCCTGAAAAAGGTCCGGCCTTCTCTCTGCCGTCAGCTCCAGTGACTGGCGGAATCTCCACAGGTCGATCCGGCGGTGATCGCCGCTTAAGAGGACCTCCGGCACGGGAATCCCTTCGTAGTCCCTGGGCTGGGTGTACTGGGGATGCTCCAGAAGCCCGGAGTACACGGACTCATTCATGGCCGAGTCCTCGTTTCCCAGGACCCCCGGAACCAGTCTGGCCACCGCGTCGATGAGGACCATGGCGGGCAGCTCTCCACCCGTGAGAATATAGTCTCCAATGGAGACCTCTTCTGCGTCCCAGGTATCCAGGATCCGCTGATCCACCCCTTCGTAGTGGCCGCAGAGGATCACCAGTTCTTCCTCCTGGGAAAGCTCCCGGATCAGTTCCTCGTCCAGGATCCTTCCCCGGGGAGACATGTAGATCAGCCGTTTGCCTTTGGCGTCGATGTCCTCCAGAGCCCGGAATACGGGATCCGGCATCATGACCATGCCGCCTCCTCCCCCGAAGGGATAGTCGTCGGTCCGGTTATGCTTGTTCTGGGTATAGTCCCGGATGTCGTGAGTACGGATATCCAGGATCTCCTTCTCCGCCGCCCGGCCCAGCATGCTCTCTTCCGTCACCGGAGCGAACATCCCGGGAAACAGGGTCAGTATATCGATCTTCATCATAATTCCAGCAGCCCCTCCGGCAGCCTGACGGTGATCCTTCGCGCATCTCCGTCGATCTTCAGGACGATGGGATCCACCTTGGGGATGAGAAGAGGCTTCCTCCCGCTCCTATCGGGAGCACCGCCCGCTTCCTCTTCTTCCTCGGGAGCACCGCCCGATCTTTCCACTTCCAGGAGATCCTGAGGTCCGTTCTGGTTCACGTCTTTTACCGTTCCCAGGATGCTCCCGTCCTCCAGGACCACTTCCATGCCCAGAAGATCCCGCACGTAAAACTCCCCTTCCGGAAGGGGCGGCAGGTCCTCCTCCCGCATGAACACTTCCGTTCCCCGAAGTTTCTCGGCGGCTTCTCGGGTGTCGATCCCTTCGAACCGGATCACCAGCATGTTCTTCTGCATCCGCAGGCTTTCCAGCGCCCGCATCTCATCCCCCAGGATGAGGGCGGGAGCATTCTCGTAGGCGTCGGTGCTGTCGGAGTAGTTGTAGACCTTCACTTCCCCCTTCAGCCCTACGGCGCTGGTCACCTTGCCAATGAGGATTTTTTCCATCTTTTCCATTTATTGCCTCCCGACCGGATCCCGGCCGGCTTCCTCCGTTAAAAACAAAGGAACACATATCCCTATGTGCTCCCGTTCTGCCGAAGAAGCACTGTCTCCAGTCTTCCTCAGACGATCTCCACGATGACTTTCTGGTTGGTTCTGGTCGCTGCCGCCTTGACGACGGTGCGGATCGCCTTGGCGATCCGGCCCTGTTTGCCGATGACCATTCCCATGTCATCCTCTGCGACCTTGAGCTGGATAACCACCGTATCGCCGTCCGTCGTTTCCGTGACTTCCACCGCGTCCGGGTTCTCCACCAGGGCTTTTGCGATATCGCTGACTAATTCTACCATTGATCTCACCGCTTTCTACATAATGCCGTTCTTCTTGAACAGAGATCTTACCGTGTCCGTGGGCTGGGCGCCGGTCTCGAGCCACTTCTTGGCCTTTTCCTCGTCGATCTTCACGTCCGCGGGCTTCTTCATGGGATCATAGTAACCCAGTTCCTCGATGAATCTGCCGTCTCTCGGCGCTCTGGAATCCGCTACCACGATGCGGTAGAAAGGCTTTTTGTGTGCTCCCATTCTTCTCAGTCTGATTTTTACCATTGTCTTTATCCTCCTAAATATGGTTCAAATTATATATGGTGCAAAGGCTTAGAAGCCTCTGAACATCCGATTCATTTTGCTCATGCCGCCCGGTTTCATCATCTGGCGCATCATCTTCCGCGCCTCGTCGTACCGTTTGATCAGCTGATTGATCTTCTGGACCGACTGTCCGGAGCCGGCAGCGATCCGCTTCCTCCGGCTGGCGTTAAGGATGGAGGGGTCTTCCCGCTCCGCCTTGGTCATGGACTGGATGATGGCTTCGAACTGGGCGAATTCCTTCTCTCCCCGCTCGATGTCCGCGTTCTTCTGCTTGCCCATTCCCGGCATCATGTCCAGCACCTTGGCGATGCCGCCCATGTTCCGGATCTGGCCCATCTGTTCCAGGAAGTCCTCCAGGGTGAACCGGTTCTTCCGGATCTTGGCCTCCAGTTCTTCCGCTTTCTGCTCGTCGTAGTCCTCCTGGGCCTTTTCGATAAGGGAAAGAACGTCGCCCATCCCCAGGATACGGCTGGCCATCCGATCGGGATGGAAAGGCTCAAGGGCGTCCATCTTCTCGCCCATACCGACGAACTTGATGGGTCTTCCCGTCACCTTTTTGGTGGACAGGGCCGCGCCGCCCCGGGAGTCGCCGTCCATCTTGGTCATGATGATCCCGTCGATCCCCAGCCGGTCGTTGAAGCCTTCGGCTGCGTTGACCGCATCCTGACCGGTGAGGGCATCCACCACCAGCAGGATCTCGTGGGGCCGGACCGTCTTCTTCAGCTCCGCCAGTTCCTCCATGAGTTCCTCGTCGATCTGGAGCCGGCCCGCCGTATCGATGATCAGGACATTGAAGCCCTTTTTCTCCGCATCGCTGATGGCCGCCTTGGCGATCTTGGAGGGATCCTTGCTCTCCCTCATGGTGAACACGGGCACGTCCACGGACTGTCCCACCACCTCCAGCTGGTCGATCGCCGCCGGCCGGTAGATGTCGCAGGCGCAGAGCATGGGTTTCTTGCCGTTCTTCTTAAGGTATGCGGCCAGCTTGCCGCAGGTGGTCGTCTTACCGGTACCCTGTAGACCCACCATCATGTAGATGGTAAATCCCCGGGGGGAGTACGTCAGTTTGCTGTCCGTTCCGCCCATCAGATCCGTCAGCTCGTCGTTGACGATCTTGATGACCTGCTGAGCCGGAGTCAGGGAGGCCATGACCTCTTCGCCCAGGGATTTTTCCTTGACGGAAGCCACGAATTCTCTGACCACCTTGTAGTTGACGTCCGCTTCCAAAAGGGCCAGCTTGACTTCCCGCATGGCGGCGTTGATGTCCGCCTCCGTCAGGCTGCCTTTGCCTTTGAGCCCCTTGAAGACGCCCTGTAATCTGTCCGAAAGACCTTCAAATGCCATTTTTCTTTATTCCTCCAGGCCGTCGATGATGGATTTGATCTCCTGCAACTCTCCGATGAGCTCCCGGTGATCCTCTTCCTTCAGCCGGCGGATCAGATCCAGGATCCGCTCGTCGATGCTCTCGATGGCCGATGCGGTGCGGAGAAATCTCCCCACCAGCGCAAGTTTTTCTTCGTATTTCTCCAGAGATCTCTGCCCGTTGCGCAGGGCGTCGTGGACACCCTGACGACTGATCTCGAGTTCTTCGGCGATCTCCCCCAGGGAGAGATTTTCCTGGACGTAAAGCTCCATGATCTGCCGCTGCCGCGGGGTCAGAAGCTGTCCGTAAAAGTCGTAGAGCAGGCTTTGTCTGGCGATCTCCTCGATGTTCCGTTCCATTTTCCCATCTCCGATCAAGGGGTCTGCCGTCCTCCGGGCGAGGCGCCCATCCGACAAGCAAAAACACTTGACACCGTGCCATTATAGCCTTTGGGGCGGTCAGCGTCAAGTGTTTTTCCTTAACAGTCTTTTCCCGGGGCTTCCGCCCCGCCATAAAACTACTTCAGCTCGTACTCCACCATCTTGTTGAACAGCTGACGGCGGGTGATGGACAGGATCTCCGCCACCTGGTTCATGTCGTCCGGATAGCGGCTGATCAGTTCCTCGATATAGGCCTTCTCCGCCTTGCTCCGGTACTCCTTCAGGGACTCGGTGTAGTCCGTGTCGATGAAGCCGGCTTCTGCGGCAGGCCGGGGGTTGAACATGTCCTGAGGCAGGTACTCCTGCCGGATCTCCCCCGCATCGGAGAGGACCATCAGGCGCTCGATGATGTTCTTCAGCTCCCGGATGTTTCCGGGGTAATCGTACTCCTCCAGGATCCGGCGGACATCGTCGTCCAGCTGAATCCGGGGCTTCTTCATCTCCCGGCTGAACTGGTCGATGAAGTAGTCGATGAAGAGAGGGATGTCTTCCTTTCGCTCCCGAAGGGGCGGGATCTCCAGCACGATGGTGCTGATCCGGTAGAACAGGTCTCCCCGGAACAGTCCCTCGTCCATATCCTTTTTCAGGTCCCGGTTGGTCGCCGTGATCAGGCGGAAATCTACCCGAACGGGGGTGCTGCTGCCCAGCCGGTAGATCACCTTGTTTTCGATGGCCCTCAGGAGCTTGGCCTGAAGGTTCAGAGAGACGCCGCCGATCTCATCCAGAAACAACGTCCCGCCGTCCGCCGCCTCGAAGTGGCCGATCCGGCGCTTGTCCGCTCCGGTAAAGGCTCCCTTCTCGTGGCCGAAGAGCTCCGACTCCAGGATGGACTCGGAAAGGCTCTGGCAGTTCAGTTCCAGGAAACTCTCCGCCAGCCGGCTGCTCCTGTGGTGGATGAAGGACGCCAGGACCTCCTTGCCCGCCCCGGATTCCCCCAGGATCAGGATATTGGAGTCGCTGGCCGCCGCCCGCTCCGCCAGCTTCATGGTCTGGAGCACGGCCGGGTTGCGGCTCTCCAGCATGTACTGGCCGCTCATTTTCTCTTTCAGGAACTGGTTCCGCTGGCTTACCCGGCGGAGCTGGCCCACCTTGGCGATCTCCAGGAGGAGCTCCTCCGGATCGTTGCCTTTGGTGACATAGGTGTAGGCCCCCGCCTTCATGGTCTCCACCGCCTTTTCGATGGTTCCGAAGGCCGTCAGCATGATCACTTCCGTATCGTACTCCCGGCTTCTGATCTCCTTGAGCAATTCGTATCCGTCCATCACCGGCATGTTCAGATCGGACACGACCAGATCGTAGAGATTCTTCTCCATGCACTCCAGGGCTTCCTTGCCGTCCCCCGCCGTATCCACCTGATAGCCTTTGGCCGAAAGGATCATCTTCAGCACTTCGCAGTAGTTGGCCTCATCGTCCACCACCAGGATTCTCATATTCTCTCCGGACATATCATTCCTCCCCGCCGGTCTCGGCCACCTCTCCCGGTTCATCCCTGAGCGGCAGGGTCACACGGAAGGTGGTTCCTTCTCCCGGCGTGCTGGCAACATCGATGCTGCCCTCCAGTTTCTCCACTTCATTATACACGATAAACAGGCCCAGTCCCGTACCAAGGGCTCCCTTGGTCGTATAGAAGGGATTGAAGATCTCCTCCAGGGCCTCTTTTTCGATCCCCGTTCCCGTGTCCGCCACGGACATGGTGAACTCCCCGTTCCCTTTCTCCAGGGTAACGGTCAGGTCGCCCCCATCCTTCATGGCATCCGCCGCATTGGACGTCAGATTCAGAAGGATCATGTCAAAGGGTTCCACGGCGATCCAGGTGCGGATGGGTTCGTCGCATTGGACCGTCAGATCGATCTTCTCCTTACGGAAGGTGCTCTCGTTCAGAGCCAGGATCCGCTCCACCTGCTCCTTCATGTCGATCTCCTCCACCCGTCCCTCTGAGATCCGGGACAGATCCAGAAGGTTGTTGATGATAGCACCGGAGGATTCCACCGCCTGCTCGATCTCGCTGATCGCCTTTTCCTTCAGTTCCGGATCGTCCATATTCTTCAGCACGTAGCAGTAGTTCCGTATGATCCCCAGGGGATTTCGGATCTCGTGGGCGATGCCGGCGGCCAGCTGGCCGATGGCGATCATCTTGTTGTCCTGGAGCATCTGCCGTTTGGCCATCCGCTCCTGGGTAACGTCGATGCCCATGAAGAGCAGCTTTTCCGTGACGCCCCGGGCATCCTCGATGGGAAAGATGTCCACCACGAATATCTTCCGGTCCACCTTGACTTCGATCCGCTCCGTGGTCCGGCCCTTGGCCCCTTCTTCCACCTTGCGGATGATCTGCGCCCTATCTTCCTCGCCCAGATCCACCGCCTCCCAGATCTTCCGGCCCATGGCCGCAAGACCTGAGCTGTCGGCAAAGGCCTTGTTCATATCGGTGACCGTGCCATCCAGGGAAAGCTCTGCCAGATGATGGCCTACCCCGTGGAAGGTGGTCTGCATCTCCTTCTCGCTGGCCTTCAGCCGATCCATCCGCTCATCCAGTTCCCGGTACATGTTCCGGTTGGCCATGTAGTAGATGAAGAAGGCGATGAGCACGGAGAGGAGAATGATGACCACCGGCAACCAGGTGTTTCTCCGGGTCTGCTTCATGTAGATCGGTCCGTCACCGTCCATGGTCTGTTCGCTGGCCTGATAGCTGACGGTGTGCCGGTCGCATCCGTGGATGCACTGGTTCAGGATCTCGTAAAGGTCCGATTCTTCCGATGGGATCAGGATGGACACGTTGAAGTTGTAAAGTTCTTTTTCCTGAACGGAATACCGATCCTCCACTCCCTTGGCCTTCAGGGCAGCGATGACGGAGCTTCGGTCTCCGATGATGCTGGCTTCGCCCTCCTCTGCCTTTGCGACCAGTTCCTCCGGAGATTTCCCAAAGGCAAAGGTAAGGGGTTTCCCCTGACAGGTGAGCTGTTCCTTGGGCCACTTGGTGAGCCGGTTTTCCTGGGCCACCACAGGGATGGTACTGCCCTTGTCGGAACCGTCTCTTAAGAAGAAGGCGCCTTCCATCTGAAAGAGGGGTGAGACGAACTGCATCCCGTCGTGGTTTTGCCGCATCTTTTTCGTGACCACGGCAAGCCGCCCGTCGGCATCCTCCGCCTTAGCGTCGTCTTCTGTTTCGGACACGACGAAGTCCACCGCAAGGCCCGCCGGCCGGAGAGCCGCCCCCATGTATTCCTGGAGGTATCCGTCTTTTCCGTCGCCCAGAAGATAGGCCAGCTCCTCATCCACGGCGATGGTCACCCGGTCGTGCTCCTTGAGATACCGAAGCTGAGTCCGGCTGAGATCCAGGGACGTCTCATCCTCCGGCATGATGTTCCAGTCCCGCTGAAGCTGGGCGCCGGCAGCGAGTACGACGATAAGTATGATGATGACCGCTGCCATCAGCGGGCCGACGATCCCCTTACGCATCTCCTTCCCCCTCCGTTCTCATCAGTCTTCCGAAGACCATATAGGCCTCCTCATCACCGGAGAGCTTTCGCCGTTCTCCGTCCGCTGCGCCATAGAGGAACACACCGGCCATGAGCCAGGCGATGACCATGGCGTATACCGGCTGCATGGCCTGGGCGGAAACATCGGTGATCAGATAGAGCACCGTATAAGCAAAGGCCAGAAGGAGCACCAGCACCCCGGGCAGACT
>CADBQT010000128.1 GCA_902796875.1 uncultured Eubacteriales bacterium | reverse complement strand
TGCTCTCGAGGCGAAGAGCGAACACCCCCTCGCCCGGGCGGTGTGCGCCCGTGCCGCATCGGCAGGTGTGAAGCCCGCCGGGATAACGGATTTTGCCATCTCTCCGGGAAATGGTCTTTCCGGAAGACTGACGGACGAAAGCCCAAAGCTAGGAGAAAGAGATAAACCCGAAGACGAGAAGGGAGCCCTTCTCATGGGCGGTAACCGGGTCTTTGCAGAGACCCGCCTGGAGATCCCGGTCGAAATGACGGACCGGGGCGAGGTGCTGGCTCGGGAAGGGAAGACCCCCATGTATTTCGGCCGGGACGGCCAGTTCCTCGGGATCATCGCCGTCAGCGACGCCGTCCGGGAGGACAGCGTTCAGGCCATCGCCGAGATGAAGGAACTGGGGCTTCGCATCGTCATGGTGACGGGAGACAACGAAAAGACCGCCGGCGCCGTGGCGACCCAGGCGGGGATCGACGAAGTGGTCTCCGGCGTGCTCCCGGCGGAAAAAGAAGGAGAGATCAGAAAACTGCGGGAGCACGGCGCGGTGATCATGGTGGGAGACGGGATCAACGATGCTCCCGCTCTGACCCGGGCCGATGTGGGGATCGCCATCGGCGGAGGAACGGATATCGCCCTGGATGCGGCGGATGTGGTCCTGATGAACAGCCGCCTTACGGATGGAGCGACGGCCATTCGGCTGGGCCGGGCCACCCTAAGGAACATCCACCAGAACCTCTTCTGGGCCTTCATCTACAACCTGCTGTTGATCCCCCTGGCGGCGGGAGCATTCACCCACTTCATGGGGGGATGGACCTTGAATCCCATGCTGGCTGCGGCGGCCATGAGCCTGTCCAGCTTCTGCGTATGCATGAACGCCCTGCGCCTGAATCTGGTGAAGATCCGACGCCCGGCACCCATAGAAAATGAGAAGGAAAGAGAAAAAGAAAGAGAGAAAAAAACCATGAAAAAGACCATGAACATCGAAGGCATGATGTGTCCCCACTGCGAGGCCACCGTCAGGAAGGCGCTGGAGGCCGTGGAGGGTGTGTCTGTTGCGGAGGTGAGCCACGAGGAGGATAAAGCCGTAGTAGAGATAAGCGGGGAAGTGACCGACGAGGCGCTGACCGCTGCCGTGGAGGAAAAGGACTACAAGGTCCTGTCGGTGGAATAGTCGATAAACCATGTTCTCCCAGATTGACAAATAAATGTATATAATGTAAAATAATGTTAATCAAGAGACCGGGAAGGAAGAGATAATACCGGACAGGGGGAACCATGGAAAAGATCAGGCTTTGCATCGTTACCGACGATGCCCACTACGGCAGAGCGCTGGCGGCAGCCCTTCAGGAATGTCACCGGGGATTCGTTCTGGAACTGATGGGAAAAGACCCTATGCTTCGCCGCTGGCGGGCCGCGGGATGGCGGTTTCGGGAGGCGTATGACCTGATCCTCTGGGACGGGGAAGAGATCCAAAAGCTTTACGAAGGAAATGTGATCTGGCTGACGGAAAGGAGACGGCCCGAAAGGGAGGATCCTTCCGGAGCCGGATCTTTTTGTCTGTACAAATACGACCGGGGAAGCGCCATGACGGCGGAGATCTTCCGTATCCTCTCCCGGCTCACCGGACGAAAGACCGTGGCGATCCGGCCGGAAAAGGTTCGTCTGATCGCCTTTACCTCCTGGCAGGGAGGGGCGGGATGCACCGGTCTGGCTCGGTCCATGGGAAGAGAACTGGTTCGTTTCTTCGGCAAGAGGACCCTGTACCTTTCCCTGGATGCCATGGAGGCCGGGGAGGAACTTACGGACGAAGAAAAAGGCGGTGTGGGAGAATTCCTCTATCATCTCTTTCACGGCGGCAGGTCCGGTCAGCTGCCTCTCCTGGAAGGGTACGTGATCCGGGACGGATACGGACTGGAAGCCCTGGCGCCTTCCGCCGGAAGAAACCCTCTGCCCGGCCTTGGACGCCAGGAGATGGACCATCTTTTGTCGGCCGTCATGGGAAGCGGTCGGTACGACGTGATCCTCATGGACACGGGAAACTGCTTCGGCGAAAGCGCTGTGGCGGCCCTTTCCGCGGCGGACCGGATCTGCATCTGCGGACGATCCTGGGAGCCGAAGCGGTTTGGAAGGTTTACGTCCTGCCTTGCCAGCGAGGGGATCGAGGAAGAGCTGAAGGGGATCTTTCTTTGGACCGGCGAAGGAGAGGCTCCCGTCTCATCCGGCAGGGAGTGGGTCTCCGCCGCCGAAGATATCCATGCATTAGCCGACAGGATATGGTACAATAATAGATGTAAGAAATCGACCAGTGAAAGGATCGGAAATGCATCTTGACCATCTCGTGACCGATCTGGCGCTGATCCTCATCGTTGCCGCTGTGGTAACGCTGATCTTCCGGAAACTGAAACAGCCGGTGGTACTGGGGTATATCGTCGCCGGATTTCTCATCAGTCCCAATTTCATCTACCTGCCGACGGTCGTGGAACAGACCCATATCAGTGTCTGGGCCGACATCGGTGTGATTTTTCTCATGTTCGGATTGGGGCTGGAATTCAGCTTTCGCAAGATCGCCACGGTGGGTGGAAGCGCCTTTACCATCGCCGTCACGGTGATGACGGCCATGCTCTTCATCGGCACCGGCGTGGGTCACGCTCTGGGATGGGCCAAGATGGACTGCATTTTCCTGGGAGGCATGCTTTCCATGTCGTCCACCATGATCATATTGAAAGCCTTCGAGGAGTACGATCTGAAGAAAAAGGACTTCGGCCAGATGGTCCTGGGGGCCCTGGTCATCGAGGACATCGCCGGGATCTTCATGCTGGTGGTCCTGTCCACCATCTCCGTCAGCCAGAACGTTTCCGGCCTGGCTATGGGAAAAGAGATCGGCCTCCTCATGATCTATCTGGTGATCTGGCTCCTGCTCGGCATCTACGTGATCCCGTCCCTTCTGAAGCGGGTATCCGGACTGATCAACGATGAGCTTCTGGTGGTGCTGTCCCTGGGGATCTGTTTCCTCATGGTGCTCATCGCCAATCGGATCGGATTTTCCTCCGCTCTGGGCGCCTTCATGGCCGGCTCGATCCTGGCGGGAACGGTCCGGGGCGAGCGGATCCAGTGGCTGGTGGAACCCATCAAGGATCTCTTCGGGGCCATCTTTTTCGTATCCGTGGGCATGCTGATCCAGCCGGACCTGCTGGTGAAATACCTGGGGCCCATCCTTCTTCTCAGCGCGGTGACCATCGTGGGGCAGAAGACCTTTGCGACCTTAGGATTCCTCCTGTCCGGTCAGACCCTTCACACGGCGGTGCGGGGCGGATCCTCCATGGTGCAGATCGGTGAGTTTTCCTTCATCGTCGCCACTCTGGGCATGAGCCTTCACGTGATCAGCGAACATATCTATCCCATTATCGTGTGCGTGTCGGTGATCACTTCATTTTTGACGCCCTTGTTCATCAAGAACTCCGAGCGGGAATACCGGTTCCTTGACCGGCATCTGCCGAAAAAACTGCGGATCTTCCTCAGGAGAAATACTTCGGAGGATCAGAATCGCCGGTCCATGGACGAGGACTGGCTTGCCTTTACGCGAAAGGTGGCCATCCGGACCCTCATCTGCTCTCTCTTCATGTTCACCATCTACTACGCGGGAACGGAGTATTTCCAGCCGGTGATGGAGAAGGCCATCGATTCCGACTTCGGTGCAAAGGCAGCGACGGCCGGGGTGCTGATCCTGGTCATGATCCCCTTTATCAACTTCATGCACGGGGTGGATACGGGGCTCTTCGTCAAGCTGTGGACCAAGCATCGGGCGAACCATCTGCCCCTGATCACCCTGAAGGCGGTCCGGGTGCTGATCCCGGCCTGCTTCATCGCCCTGGTCCTGCGGGAACTGTTTCGGATCCCTTTCCCGGTGCTGGTGCTCATCGCAGCGGTCCCCATCATTCTCATCGTCCGGTCCGAGTGGATCACCGGCGTAACCATCAACATGGAGATGCGGTTCATCGCCAACTTCGCCGAGCACACCCTGGCCAGACAGAAGAAGGAGCGGGGGGAGAAGGGACGTCCCCGGTGGCTCAACGAATCCATGATGGTGGCGGAATTCCGGGTCACCGATACGGACGAGCGGAAGACCATCCTGGATTTTGCCAGCAGTCGGGCCTTTAAGGTGACCATCATCCGGATCATCCGGGACGATGAGGTGATCAACATGCCCACCAAGGATGACGAGGTAAAGAAGGGAGATCTCCTCCACATGATGGGCAGTCAGGACGAGATCGACGCCTGCACCATGCTTCTTTCCAAGGATCACTGCATCGAGTACACGGAGCGAAAGGATATCCGTCTGAAGGAATACATCTACGGGCAGAACTTCTACCACGTGCCGGAGGAGAGCCGGCTGACCTGTCTGCCTCTGGAGATCGACGGCAGCTCGGAGTTCGTTCGCAAGTCCATCAAGAACTGCGGCATCCGGCCCAAATACAAGGCGACCATCATCGGGATCGAGAGGGGAGACCTGCCCATATTCAACCCGGATATAGAGACGGTGATCAACCGTGGAGACCTGGTCTGGCTCATGGGAGGAAGCGATATGATCAACCGACTCATCGCCGACGACATGCTGAAAGATTGATGAATAATTAACAAACTGCTCCTAAGACGTCTTTCCCAGGGAAGGGCGTCTTTTCTCTGGTCTCTGAAAACCGTTGAAAATACGGGGTTAAACAGGTCTAACTTGGACAGAAAAAAGAACATGATTTTTGAGGAGAAATGGTTGACGGCAGAAAAGAGAGTGTTAAACTGTAGACAGGCTGTATACAAAATACTTTAAGCAAGTTAAAAACATAGTCTGTTGCACATGGAGGTAACATAATGACGAGAATGAATGAATCAGCAAAGCAGATCCTGTCCCTTTTGCCGGGCGGCGACTGCGGTGGATTCGGAGGATGCGGGTATCCAACCTGTCAGGCGTGCGCGGAAGCCATCGTCGCAGGTGGATCCATTGCCCTTTGTCCCGCCTGCAACAATGACGCCGTAGCGGCGATCGCGGAGATCATGGGCGTCGAGCCGGTGACCGTACAGGAGAAGGTCGCCTTTATCCGGTGCGCCGGAGAGGCAGCAAGTCCCGAGCGGTTCATCACCTGCAAGACCTGTGATGAAGCCAAGGCCGCCGGGGTCAATCCCGGAGAGTGCCAGTACGGCTGTCTGGGCATCGGCTCCTGCATCGACCGGTGCAAGTTCGACGCCATGAAGCTGGAGGCGGGCAACATCGTCATCGATAAGGACAAGTGTTCCGGATGCGAAGCCTGTCTGACGGGATGCTGCCAGGATATCATCACCATGGTCCCCAGGGATGCCACCAACTTCATCCCCTGTTCGTCCAAAGCGGACGACAGGACCACCATGGAGACCTGCGGCTACGGCTGCATCGGCTGCGGCGACTGCGCCCTGTCCTGCCCCAAGGATGCCATCGTGATGGTCATGGGCAAGAACGTGGCCGGCCGGTATGCCAAGATCGACTACGATAAGTGCGAGGGCTGCGTCACCTGCACGGTCAAGTGCCGGAAGAAGATCATCGTGGACACCCTCCACGATCTGACACAGGCCAAGGAAGAGGTCGCTCTGGTCCGCTGTGTGGGCGGTGCCAAGGGCAACCGGAAACTGAAGAAGATGGAACTGACCAGCTGCAAGGA
>CADBQT010000127.1 GCA_902796875.1 uncultured Eubacteriales bacterium | reverse complement strand
TACTTCGCCCGGGAGAGAAAGGCCTTCAAGAACGGCGACGCCCAGCGGGTCAAGAACCAGCAGCGGGTGGTCAAGGCACTGATCAAGAAGGTCACCTCCAACAAGGTGATCCTGATGAACTACACGGAGATCCTGGACGCCTTCGCCGACAATATGGTCACCAACCTGTCCACCAAGGAGATGTCCGCCCTGGCCCGGATGCAGCTTCGGGACATGGATAAGAAGTGGACGGTGAAGTCCATCAACATCAAGTGCAAGGAAGCTTCCCGGGGCACCTACAGCATGGGCATGAACCGGGAACTGTACGTCAACATTCCGGAGCAGGAAAGCGTGGATAACGCCAAGAAGCAGATCCACGACGTCATGTATCCGGTGGAAACGAATACGGAGACGAACATACTGCTCCCCTGATCCACAGGTCAAGCGGAGAGATGAGTTAAGGCAGGAAACACCAGGGAGAAGAAAATGGCAGAGAACAGATTATACGCAGCAATCGACAATCGGAAGGTAGCCATCATCGGCGCCGGTTATGTAGGCGCATCCATCGCCTACGCCCTCACGGTCAAGGACCTGGCCAGTGAGATCGTCCTTATCGATATGGATGAGGAGAAGGCCAGAGGAGAGGCCCAGGATATCCAGCATGGGATATCCTATATGGGTACGTCTTCCGTACGCGCGGGAACCTATGAGGATTGCAGAAACTGTGACCTTACCATCATCACCGCAGGAAGAAACCGGAGATACGGGGAGAGCCGACTGGACATGATCGCCGACAACATCGACACCATGCGGGACGTGGTGGATGACATCAAACAGTACTACACCCACGGCGTGGTCCTGGTGGTCTCCAACCCGGTGGATATCCTGACCCACAAGTGCGCTGAGTGGATGGACCTGCCCGTGGGCAAGGTCCTGGGCACCGGGTGCGTGCTGGATACCTCCCGGCTGGTCCGCCGGATCGCCGACTATACCCGTCTGAACATCGAAGCGGTGAAGTGCAATATCGTCGGAGAGCACGGCGACACCCAGTTCCCGGTCTGGAGCCGGCTGGCCATCGCCGGCGTGCCCATGGATGAGTACTGCAGCAACGTGGGACTCCCCTGGGGACAGGAACAGAAGGATCTTCTCTACGACCAGGTGAAAAACATGGGTGCGGAGATCATCGGCGCCAAAGGCAAGACCCACTACGGCATCGCTACCTGTGTCTGTTCTCTGGCTGCGGCGGTCCTGAATCAGAGACTTACCGTCGCCCCGGTCACATCTCCTCTTCAGGGAGAATACGGGATCAGGGACGTGTCCTTAAGCATCCCCTCCATCGTCGGCGTCAACGGCGTGGAGCACCGCCTGGAGGAACACTGGACGGAGGAGGAGCGGGAACGGCTCTTCCACAGCGGAGAAGTGCTTAAGGAGACCCTGAGCCATATCGGCTGACAGGAGAAAGGAACGGAATGGACATCAAATTCAACCAGGCGCCCTATACGGGAAGAGAGCGGGAGCATATTGATCGGGTGATCGCCAGTGGCAAACTGTGCGGCGATGGTGAGTATTCCAAGCGTTGCGAGGAATGGATCCGTGAACGCACCGGGACCGCCGGAGCATACCTGACCACCTCCTGCACCCAGGCTCTGGAGATGGCCGCTCTTCTGGCGGACATCCAGCCGGGAGACGAGGTGATCCTGCCTTCCTATACCTTTGTTTCCACGGCCAACGCTTTCGTGCTCCGGGGAGCACAGCTGGTCTTCGTGGATATCCGGCCGGATACCTGCAACATCGACGAAACCAGGATCGAAGAGGCCATCACCGATCGGACGAAGGCCATCGCCCCCGTCCACTACGCCGGTGTGGGCTGCGAGATGGATACGATCCTGGACATCGCCCGGGAGCACAGCCTTGTGGTGATCGAGGATGCGGCCCAAGGGGTCTGCGCCTCCTACCACGGCAAAGCCCTGGGGACCATGGGAGACTACGGCTGCTACAGCTTCCATGAAACGAAGAACTACAGCATGGGAGAAGGAGGCGCCATCCTGATCAAGGATCCGTCGAAGACGGAGCTGGCGGAGATCGTCCGGGAGAAGGGAACGGACCGGAGCCGGTTCCTTCGGGGCCAGGTGGACAAGTACACCTGGGTCAGCGCCGGATCATCCTATCTGCCCAGCGAACTGAGCGCGGCCTATCTCTGGCCTCAGCTGGAGGATGCGGATAAGATCAATGATCAGAGACTGGCCAGCTGGCATGCCTATTACGAGCAGCTCAAGCCTTTGGAAGAGGCGGGGAAGATCGTTCTTCCCGTCATCCCGGAAGGCTGCGCCCACAACGCCCACATGTTCTACCTGCGGGCGAAGGATCTGGAAGAAAGGACCCGGCTCATCGCCCATCTTAAGGAGGACGGCATCCTGGCGGTCTTCCACTACGTGCCCCTCCACTCCGCCACTGCCGGGAAGAAATACGGCAGATTCTCCGGGGAGGACCGGTACACCACGAAGATCAGTGAGAGCCTGATCCGCCTGCCCATGTACTACGGGCTCAAGGAAGAAGAAGTCGAACGGGTGACGGATTCCGTCCGCCGTTTCTATAAGTAAGGGGAAGACCCCGGGAAGGATAAGACCATGAAAGGAATCGTACTGGCGGGAGGCAAAGGGACCCGTCTTTACCCCATGACCAAGGCCGTATCGAAGCAGCTTCTGCCCATCTACGACAAGCCGCTGATCTACTATCCTCTGTCCGTGCTCCTGCTGGCGGGGATCCGGGAGATCCTGATCATCTCAACGCCCACGGACATCGGCGACTATGAGGATCTGCTGGGAGACGGCAGCAACATCGGCGTCTCCTTCACCTATAAGATCCAGGAACAGCCCAGAGGACTGGCGGAAGCCTTCATTCTGGGAGAAGAGTTCATCGGAGACGATGACGTGTGCCTGGTCCTGGGAGACAACGTGTTCTACGGTCAGGACCTGACCAAGATCGTCACCGACGCCAAGAAGGATCTGGACGGAGCCAAAGTCTTCGGCTACCCGGTGAAGGATGCTACCGCTTTCGGCGTGGTGGAATTCGACGAGGACAACAACGTCATCTCCATCGAGGAGAAGCCGGAACATCCCAAGTCGGACTACGCGGTCCCCGGCCTTTACTTCTACGACAACGACGTGGTGGAGATCGCCAAGAACGTGAAGCCCTCCGCCAGAGGAGAGCTGGAGATCACCTCGGTGAACAACGCCTATCTGGATCGGGGCAAGCTGAAGGTCGCCCTGATGAAGAGAGGTATGGCCTGGCTGGATACGGGAAATCCGGAAGGCATGCTCAAGGCCTCCGAGTTCGTGGAAGCGGTCCAGTCCCGTCAGGGATTCTACATCGCCTGTCTCGAGGAGATCGCCTGGCGCCGAGGATTCATCGACGACGACCAGCTGAGAAAGATCGGAGAGGAACTGTCCATGACGGAATACGGCAAGTACATTCTCTCCCTGCTGAAATAAAGCTTCGAAACCATGCTTTCCGCTATCGTCAGAGCCCTGGAAAAGACCGGCAACATCAACCGGAGCGCATATACCTGGAACGCCATCAACGCCTGTCTGTCCGCCGCCCAGTGTCCCGTCATCGTCATGGTGATGACCAGGACCAACGGGGTCGTGGATACGGGCGTCTTTTCCATTGCCTTTGCGGTAGCCACCCTGATGCTCTACGTGGGCCAGTACGGCCTGCGCCGGTTCCAGTCTTCCGACCTTCGGGAGAAGTACACCTTCATGGAGTATCATGGGATGCGGTTCATCACCTGCGGCATCATGATCGCCGCCTCTCTGGCCTACGGAGCCTACGGGATCATCTTCCGGGACTACAGCACGGTCAAGTTTCTCGTGGTCTTCATGGTCTGCCTTCTCAAGGTGGTCCAGGCTTACGCTGATGTGATCCACGGACACATGCAGCAGAGGGGACGGCTGGACGTGGCCACCAAGGCTTCATCCTCCAGGTACCTGCTGGAGATCGTGGCCTGCTGCGTGACCCTGATTTTGACCCACAACCTGATCCTGGCCATGGGCGTCACCCTGGTGGTCTCCGTGGTGGGATTGCTGCTGACTTCCGTCAACGCAGCCAGGAATTACTGCGCATCCATGAAGCCGACATTCCCGGGGTACAAGATCCGCCGTCTGTTCATCGACGGATTCCCTCTGTTCATCAGTCTGTTTCTCAACATGTACATCAGCAATGCGCCCAAGTACGCCATCGATGCACATCTGACCGACGAGATCCAGACCTACTTCAACGTCCTGTTCATGCCGGCGTTCATGATCCAGCTCATCGCCCACTTTATCTTCAACCCCATCCTGACCACCTACGCCAAGCTGTGGCTTTCCGGAAAAAAAGAAGACCTGCGCCGTCTGGGCAGGCTCATTCGCAATCAGTGTTTTGTCGTTCTGGGCCTTACGGCTCTGGCCGTCGCCGTGGCCGCCACCATCGGGATCCCCGTGCTGGAGATCATCTTCGGCGTGGACCTGCAGGGGATGAAAAAGGAGCTTTGCATCCTCATGATCGGCGGAGGCATGATGGCCTACAGCGTGTACTTCAGCACGGTCATCACCGTGATCCGGAAGCAGCAGTATCTGCTCATCAGTTACGGCATCGTCGCCCTGGCCGCCAAGGTCCTGGCCGGCTGGTTCGTGTCCAATCAGGGCATTTCCGGCGCCGTCCTTTTTTACGCCGTCCTCATGGCCGTCCTGTCCCTCATGCTCTTCGTGATCATGATCGCAGGACTGCGTAAGGGGAACCCGGAAGTCTCTTACTCGTCTTCGGAGGAGAACGGTTCCACCTGAATCTCCAGATTCTTCACGGCCCGGTGAAGGACCTGGACGGCTTCGTCCAGAGTCTATCCTTTGGTGATCACATGGCCGATCCTGTGGG
>CADBQT010000126.1 GCA_902796875.1 uncultured Eubacteriales bacterium | reverse complement strand
GTGTTCTCCGTGCCGGCCCGTTTGCGGCTCTCCTGTGCTCCGCCGTGGACGAAACTGGGAAGATTGACGCCCTTTCTCTTATAAAGGGCGCCGATGCCTTTGGGCCCATAGATCTTATGAGCGGACATGGACAGAAGATCCACATCCAGGTCCTTCACGTCGATGGGCACGTTGCCGATGGCCTGGACCGCATCGGTGTGAAAGAGCACGCCGTGCTTCTTGGCTACGGCAGCCAGCTCCCTGATGGGCTCCAGGGTGCCGATCTCGTTGTTGATCATCATGATGCTGACCAGGATGGTCCGGTCGGTGATGGCCGCCTCCAGATCCTCCGGGGAGACGAAGCCCTCCTCGTCCACGTCCAGGAAAGTCACGTCCACACCGTGGTACTTCTTCAGGTACATGCAGGTATGGATGATGGCGTGGTGCTCGATGTTGGTGGTGATGATGTGGTTGCCCTTTTCCTTCAGGGCATCCGCCACTCCCTCCAGCACCCAGTTGTCCGCCTCCGTCCCGCAGGAGGTGAAGAAGATCTCTTTGGGATCAGCCCCGATCAGGTCCGCCACCTGGTGCCGTGCACCGGTCAGCGCCTCCTTAGCCTTCAGTCCCGGTCCATACAGACTGGACGGATTGCCGAAAGCCTCGGTGTAATAAGGGATCATTTCGGAAACGACCTCTTCCTTCACCGGTGTGGTCGCCGAATAGTCCAGATAGACCTCTCTCATAATACTCTCTCCTTTTATGTGAAATACTCCTTTGAGTTTATACTATACCTATTTAGTAAACTTTGCAACACCCGAAAAAGGTACTAGTTTGCTGACCTTTTCTTTTGGGCCTCATATTCGGCCAGTTCCTCTTCCGTCATGTCCTCCACGAACCGGACATTATCCAGCTGCTGACGGAAGTTGCGGCGGAAGTTTTCCAGGTATTCCGCCCGCAGGCTGGCCTGTTCCTCCTGCTCTTCCCGGGTCAGTCCTTCGGTCTTTTTCTTCCGGGCCAGTTCGTTGATCCGGTCGATCTTTTCTTTATCCAGCATATGATTCTCCTCTGCCTTTTCGCGGCCTTCGCCGCTCTATTCTACGATATCCTCCACCGTCTTTCCCTCGTATGGGAACACGGGCATGGGCCGAAGCTTGAACAGATTGGCCCGGTGCTTCTGGTCGATCTTCTTTCTGGTCTCCTCGTCCTCGCAGATCCCCTCCCGGATGTACCGGTCCAGCACCGCGTAGGTGAAGCCCAGGTTGTCCTCGTCCGTCTTGCTCTGAAGCCCGTCGATAGGCACCTTGTCCACGATCTCTGCGGGCAGGCCCAGGGCCCGGCCGATGGCTTTGACCTCCTGAACGGTGAGCATGGACAGCGGGCTGAAGTCCCCTGCACTGTCGCCGTAGCGGGTGTTGTAGCCCACCCAGTCCTCGGAAAGGTTGCAGGTGTTGGCCACCCGGCCGTTCATGTTCTGGGAAACGGCATAGAGCACCGTCATCCGCAGTCTGGGCGGCAGATTGGTCTTGGCCTGATCGGAAAAGTGGTCGAAGTGGCGCATGAGTTCGTCCACCACCCCGTCGTAGGCTCCCCGGATGTTGAATTCCACCGAGGGGATCCCCAGGTGGGCCGCCAGTCCTCTGGCCACATCGATATCGAACTGCTCCCCGTTGGGCATCAGCACCCCGAAGACCCGATCGGCCCCCAGGGCCTCGACGCAGAGGGCGGCAACGATGGAGCTGTCCTTGCCTCCGGAAAGTCCGATGACCGCAGGGCTCTCCGGTCCGTTCTCCCGGAACCAGTCCCGGATCCAGGCGACGACATCGTTTTTCACTTTTACCGCATCAAAATCCATTTCTTTTCTCCTGACTGTTCAGCTCATCCAGTTCCTTTAAAAGTACGCCGAGGATGTGGCGGGAGTTGATCAGAAAAGCCTCCTTGGGCTGTTCCATGGCCTTGGCCTCGGTCCAGTACTTATCCGTGTAGTTGGCCAGCATCTCCTCTTCTCCCATGCCCCGGGCCTTCATCTCGGCCACGTAGCTGGCTTTGGCATGGCATTCCGCCCGGAACATGTCCCAGTACCGTTGGTTAAAGTCCTGAGGGATCAGCCCGAAATGAGGAAGGCAAATGTGCTTCGGATTCAGCGATCTGCACTTCTCCATGGACGCCAGGCCCTGGACGAAGCTCTTCAGGCAGGGCGTGTGGACGTATTCCCTGCTCTCGATGATCCCCGTGCTCTCACTGGTAAAGAGGATGCTCTCCGGCTCCAGCAGATAGCTCATGGAGCAGTCGGTGTGACCTTTGGTCTCGAAGGCGCGGACGGTCTCGTTTCCCAAAGGCACCGAGTCCCCGTCGGAGAGGACGTGGTCCACCTTAAGGCCCTCCGTGGTGATCTCTTTATCGCTTGCCGGATCGTAAAGTTCCAGGGCGTTCTGGCCCAGTTCCTTCATCAGGCTGTGGGCGCCGGGGCGCTCCAGGATCTTTGCGCAGTGGGCGCTTCCGTAGACTTCCGCCTTGGGAAAAGCCTTGCGGATATCCGGAAGGGCTCCGATATGGTCGTAATGGGAGTGGCTGAGAAACACACAGTCCAGCCGGTCTCTGCCCAGGGCGGACAGGCGGCGGATGATGTTTCCCACGGTGGTCTCCCCGCAGTAGGCCATACCGCAGTCGATGAGGGCGGTCCGCTGAGATCCGGCGATCAGGATCGCCTCTCCCCCGTGGCCTCCCGTCACCCGGTACACCGGTCCCGGAAAGGCAAACCGGTCATGGTCCTCATCGAAGACCTGAAACAGGCTGATGTCATCGGGCACGGAAACCACCGAGGATCTCTTTTCGTTGTTTTTTCCGTCAGTGGTCATGGCGCTCTCCGTCTACAGTGCTCATATCATCTTCTTCGTCTTCCCCCTCCGCCGCGATCAGTTCGGCAAAGGACATGGTGTAACTGTCCAGAGGATAGTCCAGGGCATCCTCGTAGTTGTATCGATAGGTCTCCCCGCCCAGTTTTTCGATCCGGGCGGTGGTGATGGCGTCCCGAAGACACTGGTGAAGGGCATCCCCTCCCTTTTCCGGGAGGAGCTCCACATGAGAGTCCCGGGAGTACCAGTTGCGGAACCGACAGAACTCATCTGCCAGGCGCCGGAAGTCGCTCTCCTCCGCCGCATTTGCCGAAAGTCCCGTAAGGAACATCTTGATCTGGTGGAGCAGTCCGTAGATCTCGTTGCTGTCCGGGGGCAGACCGTCCAGGGTCTCCTCGAACCAGTTTTCGAAAAGGACGTTTACCGTGTCCATATCCGCTCCGGAAAACAGGGCGAAGACCGCCTCCTGGTCGATGTCCTCATCGGCCTCGATCAGGTCGGCCATAACCTCGAAATAGATGAATTCCGAGGGATCTTCGATATCCAGATATGCCAGAAGCCGATCAATAGACATGGCCCAGTTCCTCCTCCAGATCGAAATTCTTGAACTCCACCTTCTTTACCTCGCTGCCTTCGAAGATGTGGTCGATCATCTGAACGAAGTTCTCCGAAAGGTCACTGGCGTAGAACACGTCGGTATATTCCGGATCGTCCGCCAGCATGTCCTCCGCTTCCAAGGTCTCCTTCACCCGGTTGATGACGATGCTGGAGGGATTGATGATCTCCAGATCCGGATAGATCCGCTGCAGGTTCTTCTTGATCAGCGGATAGTGGGTGCATCCCAGAATGATCCGGTTCAGATCGTTTTCCCGGACGAAGTCGTCCATATAGTGACGGATAGTCATGTCCATGATCTCGTTATCGATGATCCCCTCTTCGATGAGGGGCACAAAGGCAGGGCATGCCGTTTCGAAGATCTTCGCTTCCGACTGGGAAAGGCGGATGAAGTCACGGTAAGCGTGAGAAGCGATGGTCACTTTGGTGCCGATGATCCCAAGCCTGTCCTCGGGACGGCAAAGGCGGGCCGCCTCCTGGGCCGCAGGGGAAATGATCCCCAGGATGGGGATGTCGGGGAACTTCTTCCTCAGCTGAGGAATGCACGTGGCGCTCACCGTATTGCAGGCGATGACGATCATCTTCACGTTTCGTTTCACCAGAAAACCGGCGATCTCCGAAGAGAACCGCCTGATGGTTGTCACGGCTTTGGATCCGTAGGGAGTCCTTGCCGTATCACCGAAATAGATCACCCGTTCTCTGGGCAGTTCTTTCCTCAGATAAGGGATCGAGGTCAGGCCGCCCAGGCCCGAGTCGAAAAAACCGATCGGTCTGTTATCCATCTGCTAAAATACCTTTCTGCCATTGAACAAACAGCCATGATATTATACAATATATGGCGCGTAAAGTAAAACCCTATCCTTGAAGATTTCAGGAGGACATCATATGACAGCAAAAGGCCCGAAAACAAGGGCGGAAATGGACCCGGCATACCAGTGGAACATCTCCGAAATGATCCCCGACGAGTCCATTCTCGACGGAGAACTGACCAGTATTGCAGAAGAAGCCTCGGCCTACGCCGAAAAGTACCAGGGACGCCTTACGGAAAGCAGCGAAACTCTTCTTGCCGCCTACCGGGAAAAAGACGAACTCTACCGCCGACTGGAGAAGATCTATACCTACGCCCACATGAAGCGGGACGAGGACAACAGCGTGGCCAGATATCAGGCCCTCACCGACCAGAGCACCATGACCATCGCGGCGGTCTCCGCCTCCCTGGCCTTCTTCTCTCCCGAGCTTCTCGCCGCGGATGAAGAGACGGTAATGGCCATGATCGAAGAAACGGACGGCCTGGACACCTATGCCTTTGCGATAAAAGACGCCTTCCGGATGAAGGCTCACGTACTCAGTCAGGCGGAGGAATCCCTGCTGGCCCAGATGAGCGAGGTCACCGGCGCCTCCGGGGACATCTTCACCATGCTGAACAACGCGGATCTGACCTTCGACTCCATCAAGGGCGAGGACGGCGAGGAAACCCCCGTGACCCATGGGACCTACATCCGCCTCATGCAGAGCCACGATCGGGATGTGCGAAAGGCGGCCTACGACTCCATGTATGCGTCTTACGGGAAACTGATCAACACCCTGGCCACATCCTACAGCTACAACACGAAAACCGACGTGATCGGCGCCCGTCTGCGGAAATACGCCGATTCCCGGGAGGCCGCCCTCTACGGCGACAGCATCCCCGGAGAGGTTTACGATAATCTTATTTCCGTCGTCAGCGATCACCTCCCTGCCCTTCACCGGTACACGGAGCTGAGGAAGAAGCTCCTGGGGGTGGATAAGCTGTACATGTACGATATGTACGTCCCTCTCATCGAACTGCCCAAGCGGGAAGTGACCTTCGAAGAGGGTCTGGACATTATGCGCAAAGCCCTGGTCCCCATGGGTCAGGACTATCTGGACAAGATGAACGAGGGCATCGATCAGGGGTGGATCGACGTCTACGAAAACAAAGGCAAGACCAGCGGAGCCTACAGTTTCGGCTGCTACGACAGCTACCCCTACATCCTGCTCAACTACAGCAGCACCCTGCAGGACGTGTTCACCATCATCCATGAGATGGGCCACTCCATGCATTCCCGGTACACCCGGATGACTCAGCCCTACATCTACGGCGGCCATTCCATCTTCACGGCGGAGGTGGCCTCCACGGTGAACGAATCCCTCCTCATGCACCATCTGCTGGAGACGGAGACGGACCCGAAGATGCGGGCCTACCTGCTGAATATGCACCTGGAGGAGTTTAGGACCACCCTCTTCCGCCAGACCATGTTCGCCGAATTCGAAGATCTGACCCACAAACACGTAGAAGGCGGCGGTCAGCTGACGGCGGACTGGCTTTGCGAAGAGTACGAAAAGCTTAACGACAAATACTACGGGCCCGTCGTGGAGCGGGATGAGACCATCCGTCTGGAATGGTCCCGGATCCCCCATTTTTACCGGGCTTTCTACGTCTATCAGTACGCCACCGGCTACTCGGCGGCCACGGCCATCTCCGGGAAGATCCTCCGGGAAGGAACGCCTGCCGCCCAGCGTTACATCGATTTTCTCCGGACGGGAGAATCGGACCACCCCATCGAGCTTCTCAAGATCGCCGGAGTGGATATGAGCAGGCCGGAGCCCATTGAGGACGCCATGAAGACCTTTGAAGCCATTTTGGATGAATTTGAAGCGACGGTACTGAACGATGACAAGTAAGAAGATCACCGTATTCCACAACGGAGACGAGCTCTCCGCCAGGACCTACGACACACTGAAACAGCAGCTGACCCAGCACGGTTACATCGTTTCCGGCGAATACTCCCCGGAGACGGATCTTATCGTGTGCATCGGCGGGGACGGCGCCTTCCTCAAGGCCATCCACGCCTGCGACTTCCCGCCCTGCCCCATCGCCGGGATCAACACCGGACATCTGGGGTTCTTCCAGGACGTGCTCCCGGATGACATCGATCGGTTCATCCAGCAGTACGAATCGGGAGAATACAACCTTCAGAGGCTGAACACGGTGCGGGCCATCATCGAGACGGAGGATGGAGAGACCTTCGAGCACATCGGCTTAAACGAGATCACCATCAAGGGGCGCCATTCCTATTCGGTCCACCTGTTCATCTCCATCGGAGACAAGCCCATCGAAAAGTTCTCCGGCGACGGCCTGATCGTGGCCACCTCCGCCGGGAGCACGGCCTACAACTACTCCGTAGGCGGATCCATCGCCGATCCCAGGCTGAACCTGCTTCAGGTGACCCCTATCGCCCCCATGAACACCACCGCCTACCGGTCCTTCACCTCCAGCATCCTCCTGCCGGCGGATCTGTCTCTTGGAGTCGTGCCGGAGCAGCGGGAAAACCAGATCAACATCATGAACGACGGTATCGAAAGCTCCTACACCAACGTAAAGAGCATCGAGGTCCGGGTCTCCGACACCTCGGTGAGCCTGATCCGGCTCAAAGGCTATGATTTCTGGAGCAAAGTAAAGGACAAATTCCTCTGATGGCCGATTTTCGTTTTACCGTAAGCGCCGAAGAAGACGGACAGGAAGCCCGCCTTCTCATGCGAAAACATTTCGATTTCTCCTCCCGGCTCCGAAACCGGATCAAACGGGAGAACCGTCTCCTTCGAAACGGAGCCCCCGTGGAGGGTTGGCACCGGGTCTGCGCCGGAGACGTGATCTCCGTGGATCTGCCCGAGGAGAAAAGTCATTTCACTCCGGAGGACATTCCTCTGGACATCGTCTATGAAGATGCCGATCTTCTCCTGATCGACAAGCAACCGGGTCTGGTGGTTCATCCCACCAAGGGCCACGCCTTGGGTACGGTGGCCAACGGCCTCATGCATCACATGGAAGTGACCGGCGATCCCTTTAAGATCCGTTTCGTCAATCGGCTGGACATGGACACTTCCGGCCTTCTTCTTGTGGCCAAAAACGCCTACAGTCAGACCGATTTCATCCGTCAGTCCGACGCCGGACAGGTAAAAAAGGAGTACCAGGCTCTGGTCCACGGGATCTTTCCCGAAGAAGAAGGTCTCATCGACCTGCCCATCGCTCCTCCCCTTCCCGGCCAGGCCAAAAGGCGGATCGCAGAAGACGGTGCTCCCTCCAGGACCCACTATTCCGTGCTCCGGACTTTTCCCGGTATCGGATCAGAGGGCGTTGCTGAAGGGGGCTATTCTCTCCTTCGCCTGCGACTGGAAACGGGACGGACCCACCAGATCCGGGTCCATCTGGCGCACCTTGGGCATCCCATCGC
>CADBQT010000125.1 GCA_902796875.1 uncultured Eubacteriales bacterium | reverse complement strand
GGCTCATCGTAGGGCCGGTTGCCCATCCCCCGCAGACGGAGGATCCGGTTGATCCGGTCCTGCATAAGGGCCCGACTGATGAGGGACGTTACGCCGACGAAGTAGTTGGCCACCTCCAGCACAAGAAAGAGGACCGGGCAGTCATCGGACTCGTGGCTTCCCCGGGCGTTGGCTTCTTCCTTGAACTTCTCGCCCTGGGTGTAGGCCCAGTACACCTGATAGATGCCGAAGGTGATGATGCAGAAAAGCACCACAAGACCGGGGTGCATCTCTCCCCGGCGATCGCACAGGAGGTTGGCCTCCTGATGAAGTTTATAGATCCAGTATAATCCGTAGATGCCGAAGGTGAGGATGGTGAACACCAGGGCTAAGGGAATGCTTCTTTCTCTGATCGGCGGATAGGCCTGTCCTTCCATGCTGTCCTCCTACTGTTCCACCCGGATCTTGCCGCCCAGGGCAGCCAGATCATCGAAGAAATCGGGATAGGCTTTGTTGACAATGCCCGCATTGCGGATGCGGACCGGCTCCGCGCAAAGGCAGGAAGCCGCGGCAGCGATCATGACCACGAGAGGATCTCCCTTCGGGTCGATATCCCCACCGTTGAAGAAGGGTCTGCCCGTAAAGGAAAGGCCCACGCCCCCGTAACTGACATCCGCGCCCAGAGCTTCCAGGGTCTCGCAGACGGGACCGATGGAGGTCCCGATGTCGGTGAGCATGGAGGTACCCGATGCCGCCGCCATGGCGACGGAAAGGATGGGAACCAGATCGGGAATGCGGGCGGCGCTGAGATTGCAGCCTTTGAGAGAGGCGGCGGTGACATTGGCCCCGTCCTCGCCCAGACCGGTGCCGGCGCCCATGGCGTGGAGCTTGTCCAGGATCTGCCGGGAATGCTGGGGAGAGTCTCCGTCCAGTTCCTTCACGGTGACGTTTCCGCCCAGGGCTCCGCAGCCCAGCCAGAAGGCCGCCTTGGTCCAGTCTCCGTCGATATCGATCTCTTCGGGGATAACGTAGTGCTGATTTCCGGAGACCTCGTAGTGAGGATATCCGTATTCGTCCACAGAATCATTGACGGCAACCCCGTACTGGCGCATGACGGCGACGCCCATCTCCAGGAGTTCCACCGTCTCCGGCAGGGTGGTCATCCGCACCGTGCTGTTGCCGTTGAGCAGGGGAAGAGCGAAGAGCAGGCCCATCATGAACCAGGGATCTTCTCTTCCGGTAAGGGAGAAGTGGCCGTATTCCAGCCGGCCGGAAAGGGTGCAGATCTCCACGAACTTGCCCCGGTCCCTGCGGCGGATCTTCATCTCTCCCCGGCGAAATGCCGTGCCGTGGCGATGGAGAACATCCGTCAGAGGGATGATATGATTGTCCGCCAGCTCCGGGTCTCCGGTAAAGAAGGCCTTTTCCTTCATGGCTGCCGCAATGGGCATCATCAGATGGAGAGCCGGACGGCTGCCTTTGCAGTAAAGGGCAGGAGCATCATCGGGAAGACTCCGGAAGATCCCATCCGTCACTTCAAGATCGGGAGACCAGAACATGGGCTCCTGAATGAATTTGTGGACAGCCTGGGCATCCTCCGCCGACGGCTTGCCGCCGGGTCGGTAAGTGATGGCCAGTTCCTGGGCGACCGCATGAAGAAATGCGCTGGTCACCGAGGGCCTGGCGGTGATGGTCCCATTGAGTTTTGCCGGTGTCAGGATGACGTCCATAAAACCACCTCCGAATCAGGGGAATATCTTTTTTCTCTGATTACATCCTATCATACACGAATGGAGAATACAAAGGAAAAGGCCGGGCGGAGCTTATGCTCCGGCCGGCCTGATATCTGTACGGATCAGTTTCCGAAGAAGTAGTCGAAGAGACTGCCTCCTCCGCCGTTATCCGGCTGCTGATCGGAACCGAAGGGATCCTCCCCGAAGGGGTCCTGCTGACTGCCGTCATCCGGCATCTGCTGGTCGCCGTCGTCCGGGATCTGCTGCTCCCCGTCGGGAGTCTGCTGTCCGTTATCCTGACTGTCTCCGTTCTGGTCTTCGCCCTTCTGGCTGCCGCTATCCTGACCGCCGGTATTTTCCGCCTGCTTTTCTTCCAGTTCCAGCTTGATGGTCTTTTCCGTGCCGTTCCGGTCGATGACGAAGGTCACCGTATCTCCCACCTCATGGGCGGTGATCACGGAAGAGAGCACCTCGAAGGAGGTGATCTCCTTGTCGTCCATGGAGACCACTCTGTCTCCGGGCTCGAATCCTGCCGCCTTGGCGTTCTTGCCGTTGACGCTGTAGATGTAGACCTGGGTGCTGGACTCGCCGCCACCGAAGAGGGACTCGAATCCGCCGGAGGAAGAAGCCGCTTCCTGATAGGTCATGCCCGTGGAGGGCTGACCGCTGACGTAGCCCTTATCGATGAGCTGGGACGCGCAGCTTGCTGCCTTGTTGATGGGGATCGCAAAGCCCAGACCCTCGATGCCCGAGCCTGAGGACTTGGCCACCACCAGGCCGATGAGCTGACCGTCTCCGTTAAAGAGACCGCCGCCGGAGTTGCCCGGGTTGATGGAGCTGTCCGTCTGAAGCAGGTGAAGGGTCTTGCCCTCGATGGAAAGCTCCCGGTCGGTGGCACTGATGATCCCTGCGGTCACCGTGCCGCCCAGTTCACCCAGGGGGTTGCCGATGGCCACGGCCAGATCGCCTACTTCCAGCTGATCGCTGTTTCCGTAGACCGCCGGAGTCAGATCGTTGGCTTCCACCTTGATGACGGCGACGTCATTGTTCTCGTCCGTGCCCACCAGCTCCGCCTGATACTCCGTGCCATCCGCCGTAGTGACTTTGATCTTATTGGCGCCGGAGATCACGTGGTTGTTGGTCATGATGTATCCGTCTTTGCTGATGATGACTCCGCTGCCGGCGCCTTCCATGACGTACTCCGGCATCCAGGAGTCGGAAGCGACGGACTCGGTGCGGATCTCCACGACGGAGTTCTGGGCTGCCGCCGTGATCTCCTTTACGGTCATATTCGCACCCGTAGCGTTTTCAAGAGAATAGCCCACCGTATCCGTTTCCGTGCTCTCCGATGCGCTGGCCGGAGCAGTGGATGTGGTCTGTGCCGTCCCGCTGTTTTGGGTGAGCATGCTGTGACCCAGGACCGCTCCCCCAAGCCCGAAGAGGCAGGAGAGGAACAGGCACCCTGCGATGAGCAGCCCCAGCATCCCCCGGCTCATGGTGACCGGCTGACGGACCTTTTTCGCCTTGCGCCCCCGGGCGTCGAAGAACTTCTGCCGCCGGGTGGTCTCCCCGTTGGTCCATGAAGCGGACTCCCCGTAGCGGAAGCTGGTTCTGGGATCGGTGTAGGATCCGCCGGGCTGGCTGCCGGAAGGGGTGACTCCCGGGCCGCCGCTCATGCCGGCTCCTGCCCCGGGTCTTTCTCCCTGCGGCGCTCCGCTTCCCGCAGGGGTGTTCATGCTGCCGGAAGGCCGTTCGCCATTCGCTCCTGAAGCCTTTTCTTCCCGAACGGTTTCCGTCCGGGCTGCTGCCGGGATCTCGTCCTCAGCCGGATCTTTGAAACTGGGGTTTTCAAAGATGGGCCTGGCCGGGATCTCTCCCGTGTCCGCCCGGGAAGATCTGGTCGCCGGATGGGCGGCATCCAGTCCCTGACGGAGGCGGTCGTTTACCGTCCGTCCCAGGACACTGGCGCCGGACCGGATGCCGGATCTTACCGCAGGCCGGGTGGAGGGCTTGGCCGCCGTCCTGGCGCCTGTCCGGGCTACAGATGCTTTGGCCGCCGGTTTGGTGGCCGGCTTTGCCGTTGCCTTTGCGGTTTCCGGTTGATTAAGGTCTTTTCTGATTTCGTCCATGTTCGTTGGCCCCTTTGTTCTTTTGCGTTTTCCGTGCCGGCATGGGCCGGCTGATCTGCCCTAATAGTAAAGGAACAATATGTCGTTTCGGTGATTGATTGGTGTGAAAGAAATAATAATGTATACAAGAAAAAACCCATTGAAAAAGAAAAATCAGTAGATTATCATGAACATGGTGTGTTGTCACCAGTTGAACAGGACATCAGACAAGGGTTAGTTTAAGGAGGATGTATTAATGAACAAGCTTGAGGATCTCCGCGAACGAAAGAAAAAGAATCTGCTCGGCGGAGGAGAGAAGCGGATCGAGGCACAGCATGCCAAGGGTAAACTGACGGCGAGAGAACGTCTGGATATCCTTTTTGACAAGGACAGCTTTGTCGAGATCGACACATTCGTCAAGCACAGATGTCACTTCTACGGAATGGAAGAGAAGGACATGCCTGGAGACGGCGTCGTTACCGGCTACGGCCAGGTGGACGGCCGGCTGGTCTTTGCTTTTGCCCAGGACTTCACCGTCAGCGGCGGATCTCTCGGTGAGTATCACGCAGAGAAGATCGTCAAGGTGCAGGGCATGGCGCTGAAGATGGGCGCGCCCATCGTCGGACTTCAGGATTCCGGCGGCGCCAGAGTCGAGGAAGGCGTTGCTGCCCTTTCCGGCTTCGCGAAGATCTTCCATAATAACACCATTTCCTCCGGTGTTATCCCGCAGATCTCGGTGATCATGGGACCCTGCGCAGGCGGCGCAGTCTACTCTCCGGCCATCACCGACTTCATCTTCATGGTGGATCAGACCTCCCAGATGTTCATCACCGGCCCCAACGTCATCAAGACGGTCACCGGCGAGGAAGTCACCTCGGAGCAGCTGGGCGGAGCCAGGACCCACAACACCATCAGCGGCGTCGCCCACTTCATGGGCGCGGACGACAGGGATACCCTGCAGCAGGTAAGAGAGCTGCTGACCTATCTGCCGTCCAACAATCGGGAAACGGCCCCGTCCTATGCCTGTGCCGATGATGTGAACCGGATGATCCCCGAATTCAACGAGATCATTCCCGAAAACCCGAACAAGGGATACAACATCTACGATATCATC
>CADBQT010000124.1 GCA_902796875.1 uncultured Eubacteriales bacterium | reverse complement strand
GATCCGTAGCCATAATAATCTCTTCCTTTCCGGTTGAACTTATCGTGTTTCAATGTTACCATACTTTCTAGGAAATGGAAAGGAGCAACCCTATGCGCTATCAGTATCCGACAAAGGGCGTCTGCCCGACCATGGTCGCCTTTGACCTGGATGGAGATCGGGTGACCAACATCGAATTTACCGGGGGCTGCAACGGCAACCTGAAAGCCATCTCCAAGCTGGTCGACGGCTGGACGGTGGATCAGATCAACGAGGCTCTGGCCGGCAACACCTGCGGCTTCAAGAAGACTTCCTGCGCAGATCAGCTGTGTCAGATCCTGCGTCAGGCTCAGGAGTATTCCTCCTGATCTATTCGCTTCTCAGCAGCGCGATCTCCCGGGCATATCCTTCCAGATCGTTGGGCGTTTCCAGAACACAGGGAAGTCCGGCGAG
Organism: uncultured Eubacteriales bacterium; assembly: GCA_902796875.1. Taxonomy (GTDB): domain Bacteria; phylum Bacillota; class Clostridia; order Peptostreptococcales; family Anaerovoracaceae; genus Lentihominibacter. Next base: position 3,670 of record CADBQT010000124.1, on the reverse strand, counting down.
ACGGGGATGATGCACGAATTCCATAATCGCTTTTTCGCCGATCTCTCCGCCGCCCACAGGGGCATGACGGTCCTTGCGGGAGCCGGGGGGATTTTTGCTGTCATTGACGTGAAGGGCGTGGAGCTTATCCAGACCGATGATCCGGTCGAACTCTTCCAGCACCCCGTCCAGATCCCCGATGATGTCGTAGCCGGCATCGCTTACGTGACAGGAGTCCATGCACACACCGATCCGGTCCGGATATCTGACCTGATCGATGATGGTCTTCAGTTCCTCGAAGCTGCCGCCGATCTCGCTGCCTTTGCCCGCCATGGTCTCCAGCAGCACGATGGTGGACTGATCCGGCCGGATGATGTCGTTGAGAAGCTCGACGATCAGCCGGATCCCCTGCGCCCTTCCCTGACCCACGTGGCTTCCCGGATGGAAGTTGTAGAAGTTTCCCGGAAGGTGCTCCATCCGCTCCAGGTCCTCCCTCATGCAAAGGCGGGCAAACTCCCGCACCCGCTCCTTGTCGGAGCATGGGTTCAGCGTGTAGGGAGCATGGGCGACCAGAGGACCAAAGTCATGATCACGACAAAGATCCCGCAGCGCAGCAGCGTCTGCGGGATCGATTTCCTTTGCCTTTCCCCCACGGGGGTTCCGGGTAAAAAACGCGAACGTGTTGGCGCCGATCTGGAGCGCCGTTTCTCCCATCCTGAGGAATCCATCCGCCGAGGACAGGTGGCATCCGAGAAACAGCATCAGCCCACCTTGGTGAAGTCGCTGGCGCCATGCTTGCACAGAGGACAGACGAAGTCTTCCGGCAGGTCGTCGCCTTCGTAGACGTATCCGCAGACGTCGCAGACCCAGCCCTTGACCTCTTCCTGAGGACGGGGCTTCACGTTCTTCTGATAGAAGGTGTAGGTCATGGTGTCCACGTCGTTTAAGACGGCGCTCTCCGTGATGTCGCAGAAGAACATCAGGTGGCTTCCCGTATCCACCGTATCGAAGACCTTCAGGGACATGTACCCGTTGGCGTACTTGTTCAGATAGGGCAGTCCGTTGGAGGCCGTATCGCAATGCTCGAATCCGGCGATCTTGTCCACATCTCTTCCCGACTGGAATCCGAAGTGCTCGAAGACCTGGAAGGGTGCATGCTCATTCAGGGTGCACACGTTCATCTCTCCGGTCTTCGCGATGAGCTCGCAGGAGTAGTTGGCCTTGTTGATGCCCACGATGATCCGGCTGGGATCGTTGCTGATCTGGGCCACCGTGTTGCCGATCATTCCGTTGGCCTTTCTGCCGTCGCCGGAAGTGATGACGTAGAGGCCGTAGCCGATCTTGAACAGGGCTCTGGGATCGATCTTATCGTTTTCTTCAAAGTCCGGCTTGCGGTAATCCGCCGCCAGCTCGTCCGCCAGGGCCATGAGCTGAGCCGTACTCTCTTCATTCAGGGCGGACATGATGGTCACATTGTTCTGTGCGAAGGTGATGTCGGGAGACTTGGCGAAGCCTTCCTTCATGATCTTCATGGCCGTGGGAGCCCAGGTCCCGTTCTCGATGAAGGCCACCGTTCTCTTCTGGAAGTTTCTCTCCGTCAGATGATCGATGAACTGTCTCATGAAGGGGAAGATCTCCGCGTTGTAGGTGGTGGTGGCCAGGACCAGCTTGTCGTACCGGAAAGCGTCCTCCACCGCTTCCGCCATGTCGCACCGGGCCAGGTCGTTGATCTCCACCGTGGGCACGCCCCGCTTCACCAGCTCGTCCCGGAGCATTTCCGCCGCCTTCTTGGTATGGCCGTAAACGGAAGTGTAGCAGATGCAGATGCCGTCGGTCTCCGCAACGTAGCTGGACCAAGTATCATAAAGGCCGATGTAGTATCCCAGATCCTCGGAAAGCACCGGTCCGTGGAGGGGGCAGATGATCTGGATGTCCAGGGCAGCCGCCTTCTTCAGGACCGCCTGCACCTGGGCACCGTACTTGCCCACGATGCCGATGTAGTACCGGCGGGCTTCACAGGCCCAATCCTCTTCCACATCCAGAGCGCCGAACTTGCCGAAGTCGTCGGCGGAGAACAACACCTTGTCCACCGCATCGTAAGTCATCATGACCTCCGGCCAGTGGACCATGGGCGCAAAGACGAAGGTCAGCTCATGGCCGCCCAGATCCAGGGTGTCTCCGTTGCCCACTTCCTGAACATTGGGGATCTCCAGATCCGGGAAGAACTGGCCGATCATCTTGAAAGTCTTCTTGTTGCCGACCACCGTTGCCTTTGGGAACTTCTCCACGAATGCGGCGATGGATGCGGAGTGATCCGGCTCCATGTGCTGCACGATCAGATAGTCCGGCTCCCGTCCTTTGAGGGCGGCGTCTATGTTCAGCAGCCACTCCTCCGTTTTCTTCTGGTCGATGGTGTCCATGACGGCGATCTTGTTTCCCTCGAGGAAATAGGAGTTGTAGGCCATCCCGTTGGGAACGACATACTGACCCTCGAAAAGATCCACCTCATGATCGTTGGCGCCGATATAGGTGATGGTTTCCGTTACCTTCCTGTCCATTGGTAGTTCTCCTTCTTTCGCTTACTTCAGAATCTGATAGTTGATGTTTTTCTTTTTATCTCCATCCCCGTCCTTTGGGGGAGCGATGTTAAAAAACACGGTGTACATGCCCGAAAGGGCCGTGACCTGGCTGTAGACGTCATCCCCGTAGGCGTTCAGTCCGACCTGGTACTTGCCCTTGGTGGTTTTCGGATAGGCCAGATAGTTCATGCCCTTCTTCAGCTCCAGGGTCTTGTCCAGTATGACCTTTTTCGTCTTGCCCAGACGGGTGATGGTCAGGTCCACCTGCGCATCCGCCTCGGACATGACGATGATATTCAGGGTCACCTTCTTCGCTTTCTTGTCTGCTGCCTTCGCCGTCTTCGTCGCATCCGCCGCATAGGCCTGATCCGTTACGTTTACGTCGTTTCCCGCAAAGGCAATGGCCAGCGCGGCGATCATGACGGTCATGACTGCGACAGCCCATTTTCGTCTTCCGTTATTCAATCTTCTATCCCTCTCTTCCTTTTCTCTCTTCCGCCTTAGTACGGGAAGTTCTTATGCAACGGATACTTGTCCGTCAGGGACTTGACGATGGCCTTGGCCTCTTCCATCTTGCCTGCGTCCTCCGGGTTATCGATGACCAGAGCGATGGCGTCGGTGACCAGCTTCACATCGTCCTCCTTGAAGCCCCGGGAAGTCATGGCCGGGGTGCCCATCCGAAGTCCCGAAGTCACGAAGGGTTTCTCCGGATCGTTGGGGATGGAGTTCTTGTTGGTGGTGATGTTGGCGTCGTCCAGGAGCTGCTCGGCTACCTTGCCGGTCACGCCCTTGTTCAGGAGCTTGACCAGGATCAGGTGGTTGTCCGTGCCGCCGGAGACCAGGTCGAATCCGTGAGCGTTCATGCCTGCGGCCAGAGCCTGGGCATTGTCGATGACCTGCTGCTGATAATCCTTGAAAGAGGGCTCCATAGCTTCCTTGAGGCATACCGCCTTGGCGGCGATGATGTGCATCAGGGGGCCGCCCTGAAGTCCCGGGAAGATGGCGGAATTGATGGCCTTCTTGTACTCCTCGGTGCAGAGGATCATGCCGCCTCTGGGTCCTCTTAATGTCTTATGGGTCGTGGTGGTCACGATGTCCGCATAGGGCACCGG
>CADBQT010000123.1 GCA_902796875.1 uncultured Eubacteriales bacterium | reverse complement strand
ACGTCCGCCTTTTTCTTGTTTCCTTTCACATATCTCTTGGACCGGCGGGTTCCGCCATTGTCCTTCTTGGGTGCGGGAGCATCAGTCTCCTCTCCTGCTTCGGCTTCAGACTCGGCCGGAGCATCGGAAGCGCCTTCCTCGGGAGCATCGCCGGCCTTTGCTTCTTCCGCCTTCTTCGTCTCTGCGGGGGCTTTATCTTCCTTGACCGCGTCGGCCTCTGCCTTTGCGGCCTTGGGAGCGGCCTCGGCCTTCTCCTCTTCCTCTTCCGCAAGGCCCAGTTTCTTCTGCTCTTTGGCATCCTTCTTGGCCTGCTTTTTGGCTTCCTTGATCTGCTTCTCATACTTGGAGACCTTGCCCATGGTGGAGAACTCGTAGTAGAGAGGCGAGCACATGCAGATGGAGGAATAGGTACCGGCCAGGATACCCACCATCAGCGGCAGGACGAACTCCCGAATGGCGTCGCCGGCCATGATCAGCATGGGCACCATGACGATGAGGGTGGTAAGAGAGGTCATCATGGATCGTCCAAGGGTCTGGGACAGACTCTTGTCGATGGTCTCCACCAGGGTGCCCCGTTTCATGTACTTCAGGTTCTCCCTGATCCGGTCGAAGATGACGATGGTATCGTTGATGGAGTAACCGACGACGGTAAGGATACCGGCGATGAACGGGTTGTTTACCGTCACCTGGAAGATGGCGTAGAAGGACACGACGATAAGCACGTCATGCAGGTCGCCCAAAAGGGCCGCCGCGCCGAACCGCCATTGTCTGAATCGTATACGGATATAGATCAGCATACATGCCGCGGCGATGGCCAGGGCAAGCAAGGCGTTGTTTCGCAGTTCCTTTCCGATGGATCCGCCAAAGAGTTCCTGGGCCACTACGTCCTTATCGGTGGTGCCGAAGGTCTCGTTGATGGAGTCGATCACCTTGGCCCGGTCTTCGTTCTCCAAAGCTTTGGTGGTACGGATGACGATCTCCTTGTTCCCCGTTCCGGCATAGATGATCTCCGGATCCAGTTTGTACTTGGCGATGGCCTTCTCCACCTCGGAGATCTTCACCTGTTTGCCCATATCCATCTGGATCATGGTACCGCCGGTAAAGTCGATACCGAAGTTCAGTCCCCGGGCAACGCCGAAGACCAGACCCAGCACCAGGATGACGACGGAGATGCCGTAGAAGATCTTTCTCTTGTCGATGATGTGGATGTATCCACGGAAGGTCATGGACGGCTGTCCATCCTTGGTCATGCCGAAGAAGCCCATCTTGGCCGTGGACCGGCTCTGGGCAAAGAGGCCAACGTAGAGCTGGGTCACCACGACAGCCGTAAAGATGCTGACGATGATACCGACCATGAAGGTAAAGGCGAAGCCCTTCACCGAGCTGGTGCCAACCTCGTAGAGGATGACCGCGGCGATCAGGGTGGTCACCTGGGAGTCCACGATGGACGTAAGAGCCCGCTTATATCCGGTCTCCGATGCGACACGGATGCTTCGGCCTCCCGATAGTTCTTCCCGTATACGGGAGAATATGATGACGTTGGCGTCTACCGCCATACCGACGGCTACGATGATACCGGCGATTCCCGGCAGGGTCAGGGTCGCCCCCATGAGGGACATGATGTTGACCACGATGACCACGTAGAACAGCAGCGCCAGGTCAGCAGCGATGCCCAGGCCCTTGTAGACCAGGAGCATGAGGAGCAGGATCAGGGCCAGACCGATCAGGCCGGCGTAGACGCTCATCTCCAGGGCGTTATATCCGATCTTGGCGCTCTGTACCGAAGAGGTGACCTCGGTCAGAGTGATGGGAAGTGAACCGCCTCGGATGAGGGCCGCCAGATTGGAGGCCTCTTCCTGGGTGAAATCTCCCGTGATGGAGCAGTTCCCCCCGAGGATGGGTTCGTTGACGTTAGGCGCAGAGATGATCTGATCGTCCAGGACGATGGCGATGGCTCCGTCCCCTACCCCCTCGATGGCTGAGGTGACTTCCCCGTTATAGGCTTTTGTCGTCGCGTCTCCAAAGGCTTTGGCGCCTTCGCTGTCAAACTGGAGATTGACGGCATAACTGGTGGATTTTTCGTCCTGACCGATCTGGGCGTCCTTGACGCTTCCTCCGTCCAGAACGAAAGTACCATCGGCAAGGATAAACGTGAGCTGGGCGGTCTT
>CADBQT010000122.1 GCA_902796875.1 uncultured Eubacteriales bacterium | reverse complement strand
GCTTCTTACTGTTGTCGGTGTTGTTTTTCTTCTCCTGCTTCTTGTCGTCGGACTTGTCGCTGGATTTGTCCGTGTTGTCCGCTCCGCTCTGATCCACCGGTTCAGTAGGATCGGTGACCTGAGACTCCGTGGACGTTTCCTTATCTTTCTTTGTGGAGGTGGAGTTGGTCTCGGACTCCGTATCGAGCAGGTTCTCGGACACTTCGTCGCCGGCCTCCAGATTCTTCTGCCCGGTCAGGTAGGGTTCCGGATCCATGTATACGCCGTTCTTGAGCACGCCGAAGTGGAGGTGGGGTCCGGTGGACCATCCTGTGGATCCCACCTTGCCGATGGTGTCACCGGCCTTGACCTGATCCCCTACGTTGCAGGTGATGGCCGACATGTGGCCGTAAAGGGTCTCATATCCGTTACCGTGATCGATGATCACGCAGTTTCCGTATCCGCCGTTAGGCGCAGCCAGCTTGACCGTGCCATCCAGGGCCGCGATGATGGGCGCGCCACGCATGGCGCCGATATCCATTCCCTGGTGATTGGTCGATCCGATCCCGCCGGGGGAGGATCTGTGTCCGAAGTGGGAGGTGATCGTATGGCTGCTGGGGACCGGCCAGGCCAGCCGTCCGCCGATGGCCATCATCTCTACGGTGAGAGGATCGGTCACATCCGGTTCGGGGATCTCCAGGAGGACTTCCGCCCTGCTCTGCTTCTGCTCCGTGACTTCGCCGAAGAAGGCGGTGTCCGACATGGCCACCAGTTCCTCGAAAGTCATTTTTTTCTTCTCGGTCCTGACCTCGAAGGATCCCAGTTTCTTCTTCGCCGTGTCTTCCTTCATGCCCTTCACGTTGGGAGCCTTCTGGAAGTCCACATGTTCGATGGTGGAAGTCAGCTGGGGAACCATGTCATAAAGGCCGACGACGATCTTTTCCTCCGCGTTGCGGGTGACCGTGTACTGGGCGTCTTTGCTCATGACAAAACCCAGATTGGTGACCGCGATGAGAAGCATCGCAATAACAATCAGGGCGATCTTGATTTCCGTATTCAGTTTTCCCGATACGCTAAAGGGAAAAAGGATATTCATTCCGCCACTCTCCGGGGATCTAGCTTCAACCTCTTCTTTTTTACCAAAAACAGGTACCAACGTCAATCAAATGGGGGATTTCTTTATAAAATCTTCATAAAACTCCGGTCCGGGGTCGGTGATCGGCCCCGGTCGGCTCAGATCCCCGCCTACACGTTGAACAGGAAGTGGCAGATGTCCCCGTCCTTGACCTCGTATTCCTTGCCTTCCGACCGAACCCAGCCGTGCTCTTTGGCCGCCGAAAGTTTGCCGCCGGCCTCCATCAGCTTGTCGTAGGCGATGGTCTCCGCCCGGATGAATCCCTTCTCGAAGTCGGTGTGGATCTTGCCCGCCGCCTGAGGCGCCAGAGTCCCCCGGCGGATCGTCCAGGCCCGGGTCTCGTCCTCTCCCGTAGTGAGGAAGGAGATCAGATCCAAAAGCGCATAGGACGAGGTGATCAGTTTCTCCAGCCCCGACTGGCCGATGCCCAGTTCCTCCAGGAAAAGCCCTCTCTCCTCATCGTCCAGTTCCGAAAGCTCCGCTTCCACTCTGGCGCAGATGACCACCACCTGAGAGCCTTCCTTCTCCGCGTATTCCCTGACTTTGCGCACGTACTCGTTATCCTCGGAGGCCGCGTCGTCTTCGGAAACGTTGGCGGCGTAGATCACCGGCTTGTAGGAAAGCAGGTTCAGTCCCTTGACGAACTCCGCTTCATCCTCGTCCAGATCCATGGCCCGGGCCGAGGTCCCCTCTCCGATGAAGTCCGCCACCCGCTGGAGGAGGTCCAGTTCCTTCTGCAGGCTCTTGTCCCCCTTCAGGTTCTTGGTGGTCTTCTGGATCCGGCGCTCCAAAACCTCCAGATCCGAGAAGATCAGCTCCATGTTGATGGTCTCGATGTCGGAAATGGGGTCCACCTTGCCGTCCACATGGACCACGTTGGTGTCCTCGAAGCATCGGACCACGTGAACGATGGCCTCCACCTCCCGGATGTGACCCAGGAACTTGTTCCCCAGGCCTTCGCCTTTGCTGGCCCCTTTGACCAGCCCGGCGATATCGCAAAACTCGATGGTCGTGTAGATCGTCTTCTTCGAATTGTAGATCTCCGACAGCTTCGTTACCCGCTCGTCGGGGACCGTGACCACGCCCACGTTAGGCTCGATGGTGCAGAACGGATAGTTGGCCGCGTCCGCCCCTGCCTTTGTGATCGCGTTGAACAGCGTACTCTTGCCCACATTGGGCAGTCCTACGATTCCAAGTTTCATGTTGTCTTATCTCCTTTCCTACGTTTCCGAATTATAACACAAAGCCCCGTCTCCTCCTACCCCGCCGGTGGATTCCATTATTTGGCAATTCGTGAGGTTTCCCGAAAACTCGCCCGAAAGTGTTCGATTCGAAGGGTTTGCAAAGGCACCGGGAGGCCTTTTTCCCCCGAAATCGAACACTATTTCCTGTATGGAAGAAAAGTTACAAGAAATCAGCCTCAAAACCTGCAAGTTTTCTCCCCGCCAGAAAAAAACGTCAAAAAAGGGCCTCCTGACCTCCGAATCATGGCCTTTGAAGCCCCGCGGTCCAACACTTTTCGGTCGACTGAGAAGAAGTGTCCGATGTCATCGTGTTCCCTACTCCTCAGAGATGTCGTCGGCCAGGGAGCGACCGCTGTTCTTCGGATCGACGGGGGTCAGGGTCAGGCCGATGACGCCGGCCAGGATCAGGGCGCCGCAAATGTAGTGGAACCAGTAGAGGGGCTCGCCCAGGATCAGGGCGCCGGCGATGATGGACACCAGGGTCGAGGCGCTGCTGAAGACGGTGGACTGGACGATCTCCATGTGGGCCAGCATGTAGGACATGAACAGGGCCGACAGGAGGATGCAGAAGATCCCCAGAAAAGATGCCCAGATCACAAACTGGGGATGAGTGAGGGGCTCGATCAGGGGCCACAGGTCTCCACGGGCGATGCTGCGGATGAGGGATGCGGCGATGAAGATCACCGAGCCGCCGGTGGCGATGCAGGCGGTGATCTCGATGGGCGAGAACACGCCCCGGACGTAGCGCACAGAGACGTTGTGGCAGGCCATGAAGATGCTGCCGATGGTCATCACGACCAGGCCGGTGACGTTCATTGTGAGATCCGTCGCATTTAGGATGATGAGGACGATCAGGGCCGCGACAGTGATGATGACGAAAAAGTTCTGCCGGGCGGTGGATCGCTCCCCCAGCACCAGCCGTCCGATGATCTTGGCGAAGATGGGCACCATGGCAAAGACGATGGCCCCTTCGATGGACGTGGCGAAGTACATGGCCGCGATCTGAAAGATCATGAAAAGAATGTAGAAGGATGCGGCCAGATAGAGCTTACCTTTGGGCCGGCCCGGCCTCTTCTCCGGAGTCTTGCCCAGAGCCCGGGTAATGAGGACGAACAGGATGACCCCCACCAGGGCCGTGGCGTACCGGTAGGTAAGCAGGGTCAGGGAGTCGGCGAAGGGCACGCATTTTTTGATACCAAAAAAGGAGAACCCGATGGACAGGGTAAAGGCGATGGCCGCCCCGTAGAGTTTTCCTTTCTCGCTGAGTTTCATCTCT
>CADBQT010000121.1 GCA_902796875.1 uncultured Eubacteriales bacterium | reverse complement strand
TTCGTCAGAGTCAACGGCCACATGTGATGCTCGATCACCCGGCTGGTCCGGGCATCCACGCCGAAATGTTCCCTGGCGTTTTTCGCCGCAGCCTTGGGGTGGGTGAGCCCATGGAGCGCATGGGCGCCTTCGTTGCCCTTATGCCAGTCGTAGTTGTAGAAGTCGTGGAGCATGGCCCCCACCAGAAGCACGCGAAGATCCGACCGGAGAGAAAACCGCCGGTCGATCCGGTAGCTGGCCCGCACCACGCTTTCACAGTGCTCGTAGGTGCTGACGCTTCCGTGCTGGGTAAAGTTTTTCATCTCCTGGACTTTGGTGTCCGACTGGACCTTCGCCAGGATCTCGTCCACAACCTGGTAGTCTTTCATTTTCTCTTCACCCGTCTTCGGATCAGCACGACGACCATGGCCAGAAGTCCGATCAGACTGATCACGGCGCCGGCCTTCACGTACCGATTGTCGTAGACCAGGGTCACCTCATGTTCTCCGGCAGGCACGTAGACCCCCATGAAGGTCACGTTCAGATCGTCCACCGGTTCCACCCGCTTGCCGTCGATGAGGACGTCCCAGCTGTCGTGGACCGGGATGGAAAGATACAGGATCCCGCCGTCGCCGGCGTTCACGGTCCCCTTCACTTTGCCGTCGTCGTATCCGGTCACGTTGAGGCTTCCCGCCATCCGCTCCGTGGCGTTCCGGTCATAGAGAGCGGTGCTCATGGCGTAGACGTGGATCCCGTCGAAAGTGTAGGTTCCCTTTCGTTCAAAGGCGATCCGGATCCTGGCCTCACCCTTGTGATATCCCAGACTGAGATCGTGATCCAGAAGACCCTCCACTCCCTGGCGGCTCTTCAGGGCGACCACTTCCTTCAGGATATTGCCGTCGCTGACCACCACTTCATAGGACTCGCCGGATTTGGTCTTGTCCGTGTTCCTCTGCAGGTGATCGAAGGAGACCATGAGCTGGCTGTCCGGGATCCCTTTCACGTCCAGGGTAAGGGATGCGTTTTTCCTGGTCGCCTTGATCCTGCCCTTTTCCATGGTCAGGCCGTCGGTGGCCACCACCTGGTAGGGCATGTCCTTGATGTCGTAGTCCAGATCCTTCGCCTCGACGAAGCGCACGGCTCCGGCGTCGTCCATCTCTTCTTCCGGAACAACGGCGGCCTGCATCATGGCCTGCTCCTTCTGTAGGCCGTCCAGTTTGGCGAACTCCTTCTCGGAGATGGCCTGGGGATAGACGAATCCCAGCCCTACGTCGTATTTGTTCTTCCACACGTTGACGCCGTCGATGGTCTCTTCTTTCGCAAAGCCATATCCGGCGTAGCGGTCCGAATCCTCGTAGCCTTTCTTTTTGCTGTCACTGCCCAGGAAGTACCGGACCCCGTAGAGGAAGTCCAGTCCCATCCGGTTCCCGTTGGAAAGCTGATACACCCTCCGGGCGTAGCCGTAGCTGTTGCCCAGCTGGACGTAGAAGTCGGTGACCGTCTCCGGCACCCGGCTGTTGTAGATGAAAAGATTGTTGGATTTCCACCATATGTTTTCGTTGGCGGGGAACCGCAGCTCGCTGTCCCGGTTCATCCCGTCCACGGAATCGATCCGGTAAAAGCCCGTGTCGTCGATCTGGTTGGACACCCTGAGGGTGGAGGACTCCAGGTCGTGGAGCACGGTGCCCGGCTTGGCGAAATTGGTCCGGTTGCCGTAGAAGCCGGCGGACCACCCAAGAGACAGAGAGGCCACGCTGATGAGAAGCACGGCGATGACCGCCTTTTTGCCGATGTCTCCCTTCTTTCCGATCTTGTGGAAAACGAAAAGGAGGGCGATGCCGGCTGCGATCTGGACGGCCCAGAAGAACCGGCCGCTTCTGCCGATGGATGTCTCCCCGATGAGATACGGGCCTACCGCCCATGCCCCGAAGATGACCAGAGCAAGAGCAGCCAGAAGTATCCCCTTCCTGCCCTGGAATGCCTTTGCATCGAACTGCTCCACCCCGCTCCATACGGCAAAGAGGAGAAGCATGTAGGACCACCGGAAGGACACGTAACCGAACCCGTTGAACATGCTGTTGCAGAAGGGGATCATCATCATGATGAACAGCAGGATGAACATGATCACGTTGGTGGTCCGGCGGGAGCATCTGGTTATGGCGATGGGCAGAAGCAGGAGCACGGCGATGGGTATGCCGATGTCCAGATAGTCGTAGGTGGCGCCGCTGCCCAGGATCATCTTACCGAAGAGGGCGTACTGATGGGGATCGAAGAGTGCTCCGGGAGCATCCAGAGAACTTCCGGAGGAGGCCCGCTGGATGGTGATCATGGAGAACAGTGACCCCACCGCCGAAATGACCATGCCGATGATCCCGTAGAGGATGAATCGGCCGATGGTGGCGGCGTAAGCCTTCAGTTTGAACTCGTCGTTGTAGTGGAGATACCGGAGCAGGATGTAGATCACGATGACGATGGCCGACATGTAGGCGTTGTAGATGGTCACCGCCATGTAGTAGGCCACCACCAGGATGAACGGCGCTGGGCTCTTCTCCTTGTAGATCCGGTCCACAGCCAGGACCAGCAGGGGGAAGAGATAGGCGTTGACCAGCATCTCGCTCTGGCGGATGGCCATGCCGATGAAGCAGGCGGCGAAGACGTACAGCAGGGCGCCGATGAGATTCTGCCTCCGGGTAAGCTCCACTTCCCTTCCCAGAAGGAGGAAAGCGATCCCGCCCAGATACATGCGCACAAGGGCCGCCACGGTCAGCCCGATCTCCACAAGCTTCGCCGGGAAAAGCGCCCCGACGAGGGAGCCGATCTCGATGAAGTTCTCCAGGGGCTCGTCCATTCCCGGTCCCTCGTACCAGGACCAGAAAGAAAAGCCGTTCCCCGACGCGATGCTCTCCATCTGATTTCTCAGTTCCAGCAGCCGGAACACCCCCTGGGTGTAGGCATCGTGGAACTGCATGAATGTCCTCTGGGTGATGAACAGGGCAAAGAAAATGCCCACGGTAAACACGCAGAACAGCACCGTGTACTGGGCGAAGAGCCATTTATTCCTGTTTTGGGACAGGGTCTGGTCCGTCCCGGTCATGTCCTGTCGGTATTCCATTTTTCCTCCAGCTCAGACAGTTTGTTCTCCAGAGCGGCGATCCCGCAGCTGCGGATCAGTTTCTCCAGGAAGTGGCGCATGGCGCGGTGGGCTTCCCTGGGCATGCCGGTCAGGGAATCGAGGATCCGCTTTGCCGCGATGAGGCGCTGCTCGTACATCTCCTCGAAGGAGCTCATTTTCGTAGCTTCCAGCGGTGCGAACAGAATGGTGACAAAGGCCTCCCGTGCCTCGTCATCCATATTGGAGAGCCACACCCTCTGGGCTTCCGTGAAGAACCGGGACCTGCTGGAAAGCTCCGTTCTGACGAACCGCTGACCTTCGACGCACCAGGTGAAGCCATCGTGCTGCATGATCCCCCTCTCGCTGCTTTTGACCACCGTGTCCTGATACCTGTGACGAAGAATCTGGCCCACGATGGACTCCTCGGGGACGATGCTGACCACCTTGGGCACGATCCTGAGGTAGTTTTCCGTCCTGACCACGTCCTCGTTCACCCCCGGGCCGTCGTTGGCGTAGACCACCTGGATCCGGTCCTGGACTTCAGGGTCCGCAAAGGCAGAGGCGTACACGGCGAAATTGGCGCCTTTGGAATGGCCGCCCACTCGCAGGGGCCGGTCGGTCAGAGCGGCGGCCTGGTTCAGGTACTGGACGGCGATCCTCTGGCCCTCCGTTTCTTTCATATAGCAGAAGTTGAAGTCCTCCTTCCAGCCGGAGACGGTCATGTCCGTGCCGGAATAGCAGACGTAAGCTGTTCCGTCCTCCAGCATGAAGACGGCTGCGGAGATCTGCATATCCTGGTCGTCGTTGAAGACCTTGATGTAATTGCCCACGCGGGTCTCGCCGAATCTGGCTCCGTCGGACAGGGGATCCAGGAGAAGGGGCGACTTTGCGAAAAAGATGTCCTCCGCCTCAAGCTCCTCCCGGTCATGAACAGCGAAAAACATCCGGCGGACCTCATCGATCCGGCGGCTGCCCTCGGCCGGGATGATCCCCCGGTAGTCGGCATAGAGAAGCTCGCAGAGCACCAGACTGTCGACCTCATTAAAGGGATCGTCAGCAAAGGTCACGTCCTTGCGCCGGGCCATGTAATCCTCGATATTGCCGTATTGTTTTTTTTCGTCCTTCTTTTCAATAGTCATTAGAGTATACTATACCACAAAAATGTGAACGTTTAAGGAAACGTAACGCGAACGATAAAGACTGTGTTCTGTCTCCATTAAATTTTGTTGGGCACCTGTGGGGCGAAGAGTGGTATAATCTATATGGAGGTTATGGAGTTGGAAGGAACGGATTTTCTGATCGAGCAAAGGCTGAGAGAACTGGATCCCGAACTTCACAAGCGGTTCACGGAATCCCTTTTTGTGTTGCAGAAACTCCTGTCCGACTACCTCATCCTTTTCCCGGAGTTCACCGACCACACGGAGGCCCACTCCCTCGCCATCATCGACTACTGCAACAACTTCCTGGGGCCGGAGACCGTCGCCGACATGAACGCCGACGAACTCTATGCTCTTCTCATGGCCTGTTATGTTCACGATGTGGGCATGGGGATATCGGAAAAGGATTACCATGAGTTTTGCACCCAGGTCCAATTCGACGATCGTCTGGATGGGAAAGACCCGACGGACGCCGACGTGATCCGGGCCTATCACAACGACTTTTCCGCGTGCTTCGTTCGCAAGTACGCCCAGCTCTTCGACTTCCCGTCGGAGGCTCACGAATTCGCCGTCATCCAGATCGCCAGGGGCCACCGGAAGGCGGACCTGTTCGACGAGGATGAGTATCCCACCGAACTGATCCTGGATAATGGCAACACCATCGAGGTGCCTTTCCTCGCCGCCATACTTCGCCTGGCCGACGAGGTGAACGTGGCAAGAGACCGGAACTCGAAGCTCACCTTCGACGCCACCAGGTACAGCACCGAAAAGCAAAGGCTGGAAAACGCCAAGCACGAAGCCATAAAAAAAATGACCATCTACCCCGATCGGATCGTCCTCGACGTGGAGACGGACGACCTGGAGGTCTATGCCCTTATTGCCAAACTGGCGATCAAGCTCCAGCGGACCCTGGAATACTGCAGACGGGTCGCGAGGGAGCGGTCCGACAGGGCGATCACCCAGAAGAAGATCGTCCTCAACTCCTGAGGGCCCTGTCAAACTGCCTCGTTTACTCAACTATTTCCTGTCGTCGATGATCATCGTATCGGTGGCGTCCTTGATCTCACGGACCAGTTCCCGAATGCGCCCTCCGACTTCCTTGCTGACCTCGTCGTCGTCCAGATCCAGAAGGCTTCCCGTCGCCGACTCGACTTCCTTGATCTTCTCCCGAAGATCTTCGCTGATGTCGTGTTTCCCCTCCACCAGCAGTACGTCCGCCGCCTGCTCGGTCTCATGGATCTTCTCCACCACTTCTTTCTTCAGGCGATGGAACGTGTCTCCGCTGTCCTTGGACAGGATCATCACATCGAGAGCATCCTCGATTTCCTTGAATTTTTCCTTGAATGACATATCTCTTGCATCCCTTTCTTACTGCTCTTGGCAATACGTTATCTCTATGGTTAATGTTACTCCCTTGCCGGCCATTATTCAATCGATATTTTCTCGGCGCTGATCCGCCGGGCATTATCTGTTTCCTTTTCATAAAAGCGTCCCTCGACTTGTATCAGTTGAGGGACACTATCATCACAATTAAATTAGATTCTTTTCTGTTATTCTGCCTCAAAAAAACTAATAACCGGTTCGATTTTTTCGAATTCTGCATCGGTTTCGAATTCGATCTTCGCCTTCTGTCCCTTGGAAACGTTCTTTGCTTCAGCGTATTCCGTTTCAACGATAACGTCTTCCGAGTCCAGAAGACCAATATCCAAAGAAAGGGTCTCGATTTCATAGTCCGTTGTATTCTCAAGAATCGCTTCGTATTTCTTCCAACCGTAGTCGTTTTCTATCAGTTCAAAGTCAAGGTCTTTTACCAGTTTCTCCAGCGCTTCTTTCTGCTCCGACTGTTTCCCCGCGGTTTTACCATTTGCCACGAGTTCATCTAAGTTTGCTTTGTATTTCTCACTTACTGTAAGACCATAGTTATCGACAAAATCTTTAATGATAATGGTTCTTTGATCATAGA
>CADBQT010000120.1 GCA_902796875.1 uncultured Eubacteriales bacterium | reverse complement strand
TCTACGCCATATGGAAGATCCAAAAGCATACCCTGACCTACGATGCCAACGGCGGCAAGATCCACGATCAGGATACGTATGATGAGATCCATGACTACGGTGAGACGGTTCCGATCATCGAAGCTCCCGTCCGTGAACACTTCAAGTTCCTGGGATGGCAGGAAGTCGACGGTCAGACCTATCAGCCGGGTGATGATTATACGGTGGAAGGTGACACGACCTTCATCGCTCAGTGGGAAGAGATCCCCATCAAGATCACCTATGATCCCAACGGAGGAATCTTCAGAGACTCCACGGATCCGACGGTGATCGAGCAGAGCGCTTTCGATCCGGTCATCATCGCGGAGGCTGCGACCAGAGAGCACTTTAAGTTTGTCGAGTGGAACACCAAACCTGACGGCACCGGTGATCCTTATGATCCGGAGGCGGTTACCGAATTCAGCGAGGACGTGACCTTCTACGCCATCTGGGAGCAGATCAAATGCACCGTGACCTACGTGCCTAACGGCGGCAAGTTCAGAGGATCCGAGGATCCCACCTTCATCGAGTACAATGAGGGAGAAACCATCGCCATCGCGGAAGCGCCGACCCGCCAGGGCTACACCTTCGTCGGCTGGTTCTGGCAGGGCGAGGAGTAACAGCCAGGGGATGAGGTCGTCGTATTCGACAAAATGATCTTCTCCGCTCACTGGAAGAAGAACGAGAGCCCGGTCGATCCGGTCGATCCTGTCGATCCGGACAAGCCGGATAAGCCGGATACTCCGGACAAGCCGGACCCGGTCGCCCCTGACAAACCGGATCAGCCTGACGAGCCGGATACTCCGGACAAGGAGAAGAAGGCTGAAGAAGAAGAGGAAGAAAGCACGGAAACCGGAGATTCCTTCCTGCTTGGGATCGGAATGCTCCTCCTGCTGACCTCGGCCGGCACAGGCCTCTCCCTGTGGAGGAGAAGACGGGCCCAGTAAGCCGGTAGACCATCGACCCCAAGGGGCAGTTCATGACGAACTGCCCCTTTTGTTTTGCCGCCGAATATGGCT
This sequence comes from uncultured Eubacteriales bacterium, assembly GCA_902796875.1. Taxonomy (GTDB): domain Bacteria; phylum Bacillota; class Clostridia; order Peptostreptococcales; family Anaerovoracaceae; genus Lentihominibacter. The sequence goes on along the minus strand of CADBQT010000120.1, from coordinate 1,385 downwards.
GAGGGAGAGGCGGACCGGGAACCGTCAGAAAAAAGGTCTTGAAATATTCAGAAAACGAGACTATAATGAATTCAGCGGATGTAACTGGTTTCACTACGAATGAGGAACCATTACGGCAATAGTACGTTTGTTCATTTTTTCAAGGAGGTTAACGGTATGTATAAGTGTAGTATTGAGAGAATGTCAGACAAGATCAGGACCTTTGCGAAGTTTGGCGATGCCGGCCACGGCGGGATCACCAGATATTCTCTTTCTCCGGAGGCACACCAGGCCAGAGAAGAGTTTAAGAGAAGAATGGAAGCCATCGGCGCCAAGGTAGAGTGTGATGATGTGGCCTGCATGTATGCCACCATCGAGGGATCCGACCCCAATGCCAAGAGAATCGTCATGGGTTCCCACTGCGACTCCGTCAAGAACGGCGGCAACTATGACGGCATCGAAGGCGTCATGACCGGAATGGAAGTTCTGGAGACGGTAGTGGCGGAGAATATCCCCCACAAGCATCCCCTGACGGCGATGATCTGGACCAACGAAGAAGGTTCCCTGTATCCGCCGGCAATGATGGTATCCGGGATCATCTGCTATGATTATCTGCCCGATTACCTGAAGCCCAACTTTGAATATGACAACATGATGGCATCCAAGCCCATGGATGAGTCGGAATTTGCCAACTTTGGCGAAGCCCTGGCAGCGACCCCCTTCAAGGGACCGAAGGAGAACCGGATCAGCCCGGACAAGTACTGCTGCATGTTTGAGACCCACCTGGAACAGGGCCCCATCCTGGAAGACAACGGCAACGAAGTGGGCGCGGTCCAGCTGGTCATGGGTATGTTCAACTACAGAGTCCGGTTCCACGGATTCTCCGCTCACGCGGGCACCTTCCCCATGGCGAAGAGACACGATGCCCTCCATGCTGCGGCAGACTTCCTCTGCAAGCTGCATGAGAGATACAATGCGCTGAACAAGGAGATCCTGGAGAGCGGTGAGAGCGAATATGAATTCGTATTCACCACCGGTGAGATCTATGTCCATCCCTGCATCCACACCGTTATTCCTGACGAGGCGGAATTCTCCCTGGATGTGAGACACCCTGACCAGAAGATTCTGGACAAGTGCATGGAGATCCTGAAGGAGATGGCTGGCGAGAAGTACCAGCAGTGCACCTGCGACATCGAAGAACAGTGGAAGAGAGATCCGGTACCCTTTGACAAGAACCTGATCGGATTCGTGGAAGAGTCCATGGATGAGCTGGGACTGAAGTGGCAGAAGATCCTGTCCGGCGCCGGCCACGACGCTCAGTTCTGCGCCTACATGATCCCGACGACCATGATCTTCTCCCGGACGAAGGACGGCCTGTCTCACTGCGAGCCCGAGCACGTTTCCGA